>JAYUPP010000447.1:0-6898 GCA_043760045.1 Betaproteobacteria bacterium | reverse complement strand
GTGACCACCACACGACGTCGAGACATCGGCGCGCCAGGTTTCATGGTTCGGGGCAGCGCCCCGGATCATGGAACACTTCCATATCAGGCCTTCTGGTGGTTGACGGCGTAGTCGATGGCCAACTGCACCGTGGTGATCTTCTCGGCTTCCTCGTCGGGAATCTCGATGCTGAATTCATCCTCCAGCGCCATCACCAGTTCAACGGTGTCGAGTGAGTCGGCGCCGAGGTCGGCAACAAAGGCCTTCTCGTTGCTGACATCGGATTCGGGAACACCGAGTTGTTCGGCAATGATTTTTTTAACGCGCGCTTCAATATCGCTCATAACTCCTCCGGGAGTGGGATCGGAAAAACAGCCCGTGATTCTACCGGCCGGGCTGGCACCGGTTGCTCTGCATACCCTGTGCGGGCTTGGGCCCGCGTGCTTCGGGCATTGTGTTTAGACCATCAGCATGCCGCCGTTGACGTGCAGCTCGGTGCCAGTGATGTAGGCCGCCTGCGGGCTGGCCAGAAAGGCCACCGCGTGCGCAACTTCTTCAGCGGCGCCCAGGCGGCCCAGAGGAATGCTGGCCAGCAGCGCGGCTTTCACTGCTGCTGGCAAGCCTTCGGTCATGTCGGTCTGGATGAAACCCGGCGCCACGCAATTGACGGTGATGCTGCGTGCGCCCAGCTCGCGTGCCAGCGACCGTGTCAAGCCGGCCACGCCGGCTTTGGCCGCCGCATAGTTGGCCTGCCCGGCGTTGCCACTGCTGCCCACCACCGACGTGATGTTGATGATGCGGCCATAACGCTGGCGCATCATGGGTTTGGTGGCGGCGCGGCAGGCGCGGAACACGGCCTTCAGGTTGGTGTCGATCACCGCGTCCCAATCGTCGTCTTTCATGCGCATCGACAGCGTGTCGCGGGTGATGCCGGCGTTGTTCACCAGCACATGCAAGCCACCCAGTTCCTTGGCCATGCGGTCCACCGTGGTGTCCAGCGCAGCAGCGTCGTTGACGTTCAGCACCCAGCCCTGGCCGCCGTGTGGCAACAGCGCGGCATTGATGTCGGCCGCGCCGGCGCTGGACGTTGCTGTACCCACCACTTTGAAGCCAGCCTGCGCCAGCGCGAGCGCAATCGCGCGGCCGATGCCGCGTGATGCGCCGGTGACCAAAGCCACTTGTGCGGCCGGCTCTGAAGCACGCGCCAACGTCAAGGCGTGCGCTTCGCTCATGCCAGCATCTCCTTGGCTTGCTGCAGGCTGGCCGGGTCCAACACCGTGGTGCTGACCAGTTCTGCATCGATGCGTTTGATCAAACCCGCCAGCACCTTGCCCGGGCCGCACTCGAACACATGCTTGAGGCCGCGCGCTTTCAGCGCCAGCGTCAGTTCCACCCAGCGCACGGGGCCGAATGCTTGGCGAAAGAGTGCGTCGCGAATGGCATCGGGCGCGGTCTGCTCAGCGACGTCGATGTTGTTGATCAAGGGCAAATCTGGCGCTGAAAACGTCACTGCAGCCAGCCGTTCACGCAGCGCGTCAGCGGCTGGTTTCATCAGCGACGAATGAAACGGTGCCGACACCGACAACAGCAGCGCACGTTTGGCGCCCATGGCCTTCAGCTTTTCGCATGCCAACTCGACACCGGCCTTGCTGCCCGCTATGACCGTTTGTTTGGGGTCGTTGAAGTTCGCCGGCTCCACGACCTCGCCGGAAGCCGCGGCCACTTCAGCGCACCCTTGCCGCACCAGCTCAGCGTCAAGCCCCAGGATGGCCGCCATCGCACCGGCGCCCACGGGCACCGCTTGCTGCATGGCCTGCGCCCGAAAGCGCACCAGTGGCAACGCGTCGGTCAGTGTCAGCACACCGGCGGCCACCAGCGCGCTGTACTCACCCAAAGAGTGGCCGGCCACCGCTGCCGGCACGGTGCCCCCTTCAGCCAACCAAGCCCGGTAACAGGCAATGCCCGCCGTCAGCATCACCGGCTGCGTGTTGCTGGTCAGGTCGAGAGCTTCTTTCGGGCCCTGGGCAATCAGCCGGCCGATGTCTTCACCGAGCGCTTCTGCCGCCTCGGCCAGCGTCTGCACCACAGCCGGATGGTCGCCCCAGGCGGTCAACATGCCGACCGCCTGCGAACCCTGGCCGGGGAACACAAAAGCAAAAGCTTGGGTCATGCTGCAGCGCCAATCGTCATCACAAAAATCGTCATCAAAAGTCCAGCAGCACAGCGCCCCAGGTGAAGCCACCGCCCACCCCTTCCAGCAGCACCGTGTGGCCGGGTTTGACGCGGCCGTCGCGCACCGCCACGTCCAGCGCCAGCGGCACGGAAGCGGCCGAGGTGTTGCCGTGTTCGTCCACCGTGGCCACCAGTTTTTCCAGCGGCAGTTTCAGCTTGCGCGCCGTGCTGTGCATGATGCGGATGTTGGCCTGGTGCGGAATCAACCAGTCAAGCTGCGCTTCGCTGCGGCCGGCCTGTTCCAGCACCGCACGAGCGGCACTTTCCAGCACACCCACCGCCAGCTTGAACACCGCCGGCCCGTCCATTTTCAGCAGCGGGCTGCCCTGAATGTGCCCGCCCGACACGGTGCCTGGCGTGCACAGGATGCCGACGTGGCGGCCGTCGGCATGCAGGTCAGTGGCCAGGATGCCGGGCTCAGCGCTGGCTTGCAGCACCACCGCGCCAGCGCCGTCGCCAAACAGCACGCAAGTGGTGCGGTCGTTGAAGTCGAGGATGCGCGAAAACACTTCAGCACCCACCACCAGCGCGCAGCGTGCGTTGCCCGCGCGCACCATGGCGTCGGCCACGCTGAGCGCATAAACAAAACCCGAACACACCGCTTGCAGGTCGAAGGCCATGCAACCCGCCACACCCAGCTTGTGCTGCAGGATGCAGGCGGTGGACGGGAACACCATGTCGGGTGTGGACGTGGCCACGATGATGAGGTCGATGTCCTCGGCGCGCTGGCCCGCCGACTGCAGCGCTGCGCGCGCGGCGGCCAGCGCCAGGTCGCTGCTGGTGACGCCGTCTTCAGCAAAGTGACGGGCCTTGATGCCGGTGCGCTCAACGATCCAGTCGTCGCTGGTGTCGATGCCGCGCTTGGCCAGCATCTGCACCATGTCGGCATTGGAAAGGCGCTGCGGGGGCAGATAACTGCCGGTGCCGGTGATGCGCGAATACCGGCGGGCCGAGGACGATGCATTCATGCGACTTGTATGGTGGCGGCCCCGGCGCTGGGTGCACTTGCACCACTTGCACCACTTGCAGCCCGGCTCTCGGCGACGGCCAAAAGTGCCGGGCCGATGCGGTCGTGCACGCGGTCCAGCAGCCGGTTGCGCGCCGCATCATAAGCGCGCGCCAACGCTTGTTCAAAAGCGTACGCGTCGGCCGAACCGTGGCTCTTGAAGACCAGGCCGCGCAGGCCCAGCAGTGCCGCGCCGTTGTAGCCACGCGGGTCCACGCGCTGCTTCAGGCGGTTCAGTACTGGCAGGGCCACCAGCGCCGCCAGCTTCGACAAGGGCCCGCGCGTGAATTCCTGTTTGATGATGTCCGACAACATCGAAGCCAGGCCTTCGCTGGTTTTCAACAGCACATTGCCGACAAAGCCGTCGCACACGACCACATCAACCGTGCCTTTGTAGATGTCGTTGCCTTCGACATTGCCCTTGAAATTGATGTGACCGGCCAGCCCGGCGGCGCGCAACACCTCGCCGGCGCGTTTGATGACTTCACTGCCCTTCAAAGCTTCTTCGCCGATGTTGAGCAGGCCCACCGTGGGCTCGGGTTTGCCTTCAACAGCGGCCACCAGCGCGCTGCCCAGCACCGCAAACTGCAGCAGATGTTCAGGCGCGCAATCGACGTTGGCGCCGAGGTCCAGCACGGTGGTGTAGCCGGCCAGCCGGTTGGGCATGACAGCGGCAATGGCCGGCCTGTCGATGCCTTCCAGCGTCTTCAGCAAAAAACGCGAGACGGCCATCAGAGCGCCTGTGTTGCCCGCCGAGACACAGGCATGGGCTTGTTGGGCGGCACTTTCCTGCAACTGCTTGACGGCCACGCGCATTGAAGAGTCGCGTTTGCGGCGCAGTGCATGTTCGATGGAATCGTCCATCGTCACCACTTCGGTCGCCACCACCTGGTGGCAGCGCGGCCAGCCTTGGCTGGGGGCCAGTGCGGCTGCGGTGCCCACCAGCACCAGTTCAGCGTCGCCGTGTTTGGCCAGGAAGGCCTGGCAGGCCGGCAGAATGGCCACCGGGCCGCGATCGCCGCCCATGCAATCCACGGCCAGGCGCGTCAACGGCAGGGCCTGCAACGGGGAATCAGGCGCCACAGCGCTCAATCCGCAGCGCCGCAGCCCGGGGGCGCAGCGCAACGCATCGAATGAACAAGATTCAGGCGTCGGCCTTGGTCTTCAGCACCTTGCGGCCGCGATAAAAGCCGGTCGGGCTGATGTGATGGCGTAGATGCACTTCGCCCGTGGTGGATTCCACAGCCGTGCCCGGCGCGGCCACGGCATTGTGCGAGCGGTGCATGCCGCGCTTGGAAGGTGACTTCTTGTTCTGTTGAACAGCCATGGGGTTCTCCTGAAGACGACCGGGCATCGGCCCGGGCTAGCTGCCGCAAACTTTGCAGCGTGGGGTTTTGCAGCGATGTGTTTTGCAGCTATGTGTTTTGCAGCTATGTGTTTTGCAGCTATAGCATTGCAGCCACGGGCTCTGCAGCAAATAATTCTGCAGCCAGTGGCTTGGTGGCCGAATCTGCACACAGACTGCAGCTTCCCAAGCACCGGCAAAGCCCGCAAGTATAGCAGCCCGGTCTTCGGGATGCTTAACGGCTCGGCAGGCATCACCCGCATCACCCGCATCACCCGCATCACCCGCATCTCGAGCCGTGCGCGCCCAGCAAGCTCCAACTGCAGCGCTGGCTGCGGCAGAGCCGCTCATCGAACCGGGCCGTCGCCAGACCGCTTCAGCGCAGCGAGTGCCGCGAAGGGATGCGGCTCGTCGTTGTCGGCCTGCAACGGCGCATCGGCGCCAGCGCCCACTTCGGGCAACAGCGGCTGCGGACACGGACCCTCGTGGCGCGGCACGATGGGCAACGACAAGATCAGCTCGTCTTCCACCAGCACCAGCACGTCCAGTGCCGCTGGCAGTGACAACACGTCGTCGTCAGCTTCTTCGTCCAGCCGCGCGGCCAGGTCTTCACCGCGCACAAAACGAATCGCACGGTCCACCTGCAGGCGCAGGCTCATCGGCCCCAGGCAGCGTTGGCATTGCAGCGGCACCACCGCATGGGCGTTGACCCGCAGCCACAGTTCGGCCGCGGCCCCTGCAACGGGCCGGGTGGAACCTTGCAAAGCCCAGTGCGCGCTGCCGTCAGCAACGGCCGCGAAGTCTTCAGACAAGCGCTGCATGCCCACCAGGGGCCAGCTGCCTTCAAGGCTGGCCCCGGACCGGCACAGGCTCTCCACGCGCACGGCGCGTGGGTTGTTTTGATGCTCTTGCATGGGTTGGAAATTCAGTCAGTTGCCGACAGCCAGGTCGCTTCAGTGTAGCCAGCACGAAGGCGAGCACGGGTGGCGGGCACGGGTGGCGCCGTGCATCGCTTCAGCAGTTGCTACATGCGATGTCGCTGCCCGCTTGCACAATGGGCTGCATGCATGATTCACCAAGCCTCCAGCACACCGCACAGCCCACGAGCCCAACCACCACAGCACCCGCGCTGATCCTGGCGTCCACGTCGCGCTATCGGCGTGAACTGTTGCAGCGGCTTCGTTGGCCCTTCCAGACGGTGGCGCCCGCTACCGATGAAACCGCCCTTCCAGGCGAAACCCCGGCGGCTTTGGCGCTGCGTCTGGCCATGGCCAAAGCCCAAGCAGTGGCCAGGCTGCACCCGCACGCGGTGGTGCTTGGCTCAGACCAGGTGGCCGACCTGGATGGCCTGGTGCTGGGCAAACCCGGCACCCATGCCCGGGCCGTCGCCCAACTGCGCCTGCTGAGTGGCCGTCAGGCGGTTTTCCAAACCGCCGTGGCCGTGGTGCGGCACGACACCGGCTTTGCGCAAGCAGAACTGACATCGGTGCTGGTGGGTTTTCGCACCCTGACCGATGCCGAGATTGAACATTACCTGCGGCTCGACGAGCCTTACGACTGCGCCGGCAGCGCCAAGTGCGAAACGCTGGGTATCACGCTGTTGACGCACATCCACAGCGACGACCCCACCGCGCTGGTGGGCCTGCCGCTCATCCGCACCGGCCAGCTGCTGCGCGCGGCCGGCATCAACCCCTTGCTGCCATGACGGCGCCCCGCGTCAAGCCCGGCCGCCTGGTGCTGGTGCCGAACGCCCTGGACCTGGGCAGCGAAACGGTGCCGCTGGACGACGTGCTGCCACGCAACGTGATCACCCGCGCCGCCGCGCTGCTGCACTGGGTGGTGGAAGACGCACGCAGCGCGCGTGCTTTTCTCAAGCGTGTGCAGGCGCTGGTGCCATTGGGTGCGGCGCTGCAGTCCATCAACATCCAGGAACTGCCGCGGGCCCGCAAAGGCAGCGGCGAGGCCATTGCGGCGGCCCAGTGGGCTGCACTGCTGGCCCCCGCACACGCCGGGGCCGACCTTGGGCTGCTGTCTGAAGCCGGTCTGCCCGCCGTGGCTGACCCCGGGGCCGAGCTGGTGGCCAGCGCCCACGCTGCAGGCCTGACGGTGGATGTGTTGGCCGGGCCGAGCTCACTGCTGATGGCCCTGGCGGCCAGCGGCTTGAACGGCCAGAGCTTCGCTTTTCTGGGCTATTTGCCGCAGGAACCGGTGGCCCGAGCCGCACGCATCCGCGAGACCGAGGCGGGTTCACGCAGGCAGTGCCAAACGCAGATTTGCATTGAAACGCCTTACCGCAATGGCGCGCTGCTGGCGGCCCTTTTGGACACGCTCACGCT
>JAYUPP010000446.1:0-2735 GCA_043760045.1 Betaproteobacteria bacterium | reverse complement strand
ACGTACTTGCCCGCGCCCGAGATGCCGTCAGCAAAACTCAGTTGGCCTTCGGGCGTCACGGGCACATTCATGAAGAAGTTGATGTTGGGCGCAATGTCGCGTTTGCCCATGCCCAGCACACTCGCCTCATGGCAGTGGCACAGGGCGTGCATGAAACTGTCGCGGCAGCTGTGCATGGGGCGTTTGTCCAGCGCATAGCGCACGGTGTTGCTCTCACTGGAGCAGGCACCGCCCAAGGTGTCGTGGCGGCCACAGGTGTCGGCCACGATATTGAGCATCACGCGGCCCGTGTTGGAGTACAGCCGCGAGCCCAGGCCCAGGTAGAGCTGGCCGTTGCGGGCGATGGTGTCGGCCGCGCTGTAGCGCTCGGCCGCATCGGCCGCGCTGTAGAACAGCGTGTCCACCGCCTGGTTGCCTTCCAGGTCCAGGATGCGCAAGGTTTGCCCGGCGCGAACCGTGGCCATCCAGGGATCGCCTGCGAGACAGGTTTGGTCCAGCACGGCGTGCGCCGGGTTGAGTTGACTTTCCAGCAATTGGCTCATGCTGTGACTCCACAGTAGCGTTCGGTGTTGATGAAGGCCCGGCCGTTTTGCGGGCATTGAAGGCGACAAGCATCGTCTGCTGTCACTGGCGCGGCGCGGTAGGCACTGAGCTGCACATCGGCAGGCGCGTAGTCAGTACGTGCATCCAGCGGGTGTGGGGCAGAACTCAGCACCACCATCGTGTCCATCTCAAAGCGCAGATCAACATAGCTGCCTGCTTCGCTGTGGCCAGGGACATGGCTGAGCGCGCCGTCGGCATCAGGCACCACCTTGCTGAAGAAGTTGACGCTGGGCACCAGGTCGCGCACGCCCAGGCCCCATTTGGCGAGTTCAATCAGCAGGCCGTCGCGGCCATTGCGGTACATGGCGTTGCGGTGCCCCTGGTAACGTTTTTCACCGTATTTGGTCAGCACCATGGCCGCGTCGCTGACGCCGCACCAGGTGTCGTGCCAGCCCAGGCTGTCGGCGGTGATGGAGCACAGCACGCGACCCATGTCGGACTGGCACACAAAACCTGCGGTGAGGAAGGCGGTGTGCTGTGACTTCAGGGTGTCGGGCATGTTGTAGCGCTCCAACGGCTGCTCGGCATTAAAAAACAACGCGGAGACATTGCCCCCGCCTTGCAGGTCGGTCAAGCGCAGCGCTGTGCCGCGGCGCAGGCGACCAGACCAGTGGTTGCCGCCGGGCAGGTGTTCTTCCCACAGCAGGCTGTTTGCGTTGATGGTGTTCATTAGAGGTTCCTTTCGTCGGCCACTTGCGTCAGTTTTTGCAATTGGTCCAGGTCGGTTTTCATGCCGGAGGTTTCGCGAATGCGGTCCAGCAGCTGGCGCTTGAGGCGCGTGAATTCGGGCGATAGCTTCATGTCCTGCTCCCGATTGGCCGGTAATGGCACGTCATAAATCGAGTCGATGCGGCCCGGGCGCGGCGCCATCAGCACCACGCGGTGGCCCAGGTAAATCGCCTCTTCCACGTCGTGTGTGACAAAGACGATGGTGGTGCGTTCCAGCCGATGCACATGCAGAATCAGGTCATGCATCACCTCGCGGGTTTGCGCATCGAGTGCCCCAAAGGGTTCATCCATTAGCAATATGCGTGGCTTGCCCATCAGGGCACGGGCAATCGCCACACGTTGCTGCATGCCGCCCGACAGCTGATTCGGGTAGGCATCCGCCGAGGCTGTTAACCCCATCAGTGTCAACAGCGCATCGGCGCGGCCGGAGGCGGCTTCCACGTCAGCACTGCTGCGGTTCTGGGTGTGGGCGCTGAGCTGACGGCAGAAACGGATGTTCTCCGACACGCGCAGCCAAGGGTACAGGCTGTAGTGCTGAAACACCATGGCGCGGTCCTGGCCCGGGCCGGTGATGGCCCGGCCTTCGACCAGCACCTCGCCCTTGCTGTGCGTTTCCAGCCCTGCCAATGTTCGCAACAAGGTGGACTTGCCGCAGCCCGAGGCACCGACCAGGGTGATGAACTCGTTGTCGGCAATGCCCAGGTTCACGTCTTGCAGCGCAGTGGTCTGTTTCGGTTCGTCACCGAAAAACTTACAGACGTTTTTACATTCAATTTTCATGGCGTTTACCTTCCGTGCAGCCAGGGAAACGCTTTGCGGTGCAGCAGGCGAAACAGTTGGTCTATGGCCAGGCCAATGAATCCGATCAGCAATATGCCGGCAAAGATCTTGTCGGTTTGCAGAAAACGCTGCGCTTTCAGGATGGCAAAACCCAGGCCCGAGTTGGCAGCCACCAGTTCGGCCACCACCAGATAGGTCCAGGCCCAGCCCATGGTGACACGGAAGGTGTCGAGCAAAGCAGGCTTGGCTGAGGGCAGGATCACCTTCTCTAGCACCTCGCGGCGGGTTGCCCCCATGGTTTGTGCCGCTTCAATTTGCGCCATGGGGACGCGGCGCACATCCTCGGCCACCATCAGCACCATCTGGAAGAAGGTGCCGATGAAGATGATGGCCACCTTGGCGCCCTCATCAATGCCGACCCACAACATCACCAGCGGGATGAATGCCACCGCGGGCATGTAGCGAATGAAGTCGGTCAACGGCTCCAGCAGGGCCTGCACCGCACGCCAGCTGCCGATCAGCAAGCCCAGCGGCACCGCCAGCAGGGCCGACAGCGCCCAGCCGCTGACAACCCGCAGGGTGCTGATGAAGGCGTCCCCCATCAGGTCGTCCTCCATTGCCCA
>JAYUPP010000445.1:0-6932 GCA_043760045.1 Betaproteobacteria bacterium | reverse complement strand
GCGCAAAGCACAGCCATAGCCCGGCTATGGCGAGCATTTGCAACGACGAGTGGGTGCGTTTTGGCGTGCAAAGCGGGCATGAACGAAAGACTCTCAGCCTTTCAGTGCGCCGCGCTGCGCACCCGCGCAGGCAGCGGGTAAGCCGGGTCGTTGTAGCCGGCGGTGGACGGGTGCCCGGGCGCCACCAGGCTGTCGACCAGCGCTTCGTCGGCGGCGCTGATGCTGCAGTCCAGCGCACCGAAGTAAGACTGCCACTGCGCCAGCGTGCGCGGCCCGGCAATCACCGCGCTCACCGCCTGGTGCGCCAGCACCCAGGCAGTGGCAAAGTGAGGCAAGGCCAGGCCGTTGTTTTCACAGTGCAGTTTCAGCGTTTGTGCGATGGCCAGCGACTCGGCACGGAATTCGGTCTGCATGATGCGTTTGTCGGCGCGCCCGGCGCGCGTGCCGGCATCGGGCAGCGCACCGGGCGCGTATTTGCCGGCCAGCACGCCCCGCGCGATGGGGCTGTAAGGCACCACGCCCAGGCCATGGTGCAAACAGGCGGGCAGCACTTCCACTTCGGGCTGGCGGTTCAGCAGGTTGTAGCAGGGCTGGCACACCAGCGGGCCGGGCATGTTCAGCTGACGCGCCAAGTGCACGGCCTCAGCCACGCGCCAGCCGCGAAAGTTGGACAGGCCCCAGTAGCGGATCTTGCCGTCGCGCAGCAGCGATTCGATGGCGCGCAGCGGCTCTTCCAGGTGCAGGCCATTGAAGTCGCGGTGCAGGTAGTAGATGTCGATGTGGTCGGTGGCCAGGCGCTGCAGGCTGCCTTCACAGGCCCGTTGCACCCAGGCGCGTGAATAACCGGCTTCGTTGGGCCGGTCCGACATCTTGTTGCCCAGCTTGGTGGCCAGCACCCAACGGTTGCGCTGCGGTTTGATGAGCTCACCCACCATGCGTTCTGACGCGCCAACTGAGTAGACATCGGCGGTGTCGATGAAGTTCACGCCGTTCTCAAGCGCGTGTTCGCAGATGCGGCGCGCCTCGGCGGCGTCGGTCTGGTCGCCAAACATCATCGTGCCCAGGCACAGGCGCGACACCTGCAGCGGGCTTTTGCCCAGTGTTCGAAAGTGCATGCGGTGGCCCTTTGGTAGTGAATTCAACTGGCATGTTAGTGCTGCCTGCCTGGGCAGCGGCCAGTCTGAACTTCCTCAGTCCGCCTTGTTCTTCCTTGGCGCGCACCTGGCTTTCGAAGCCGGTGATTTCATTGCGCAGCGCCGCCATTTGTTCACTGATGATGCGGAGCTCGCCGGCCAGTGTGTTGCGGCGCGCCACGAAGATGGCCTGCTGCGAGCGCAGGATGTCGGTCAATTGCGGGTCGGCCCCAGCGCCGCAGTTCTTTTTCGGCCTTCGCCGGGCCCACGACCAGCGAGGCCAGCAGTTTGTCGTGCAGCGCGGTGTCAGCCATGGCCAGATTCCTTGTTCACGCTGTCGGTGCTTTTGCCGGCCGCGCTGGGCCCGGTAATGCCCAAACAGGTGCCGGGCTGCAGCGTGAAGCTCACGTCCTGCAGCGTCATCTTGCGCGTTTCGGGCGGCGCGGTGGCCACGTTGTCAAACACCAGCTTGCCTTGCGGCGTGGGCAGCGGCATGGCATCACGCACATCGGTGGCCTGGCCGACTTCTTTCACCAGGCGCTGACAAGACTGCCGCGCCTGCGAGAAGCTGCGCCAGCCGCCAATGGCCGATTCCAGCGGCACCAGGCCGCGGCCCATGATGATGGAAGCGGCAATCATCACGCCGGCGGTGCTTTCCTGGCGGATGACGAGCCAGGCGCCGGCGGCCCATATCGCCACCTGCAAAAACATGCGCATGGCTTTCACCACCGCCTGCACGCTGCCGCCCCTGTCGCTGGCCAGCCCCTGCAGGCCCAGTCCCAGGTCGTGCCGCTTGCGCCACACCGCCGTCAGGCCGGGCAACATGCCCATCGCTCGCACGACCTCGGCATTGCGTGCAGAAAGTTCGGTGAACTGATTGCCTGCAGCCATCTCGCGCCCGGCTTCGGCCAGCGGCGCACGCGTGCTGCGTTCGTTCCACAAACCCAGCAACAGCAGCAACGGCAGCAGCACCGCACCGGCCAGCGCCAGGTGGCCCAGCAGCGGGTGCAGCACGTAGACGAGGCCGATGCAGACGGGTATCCACGGTGCATCCAGCAGCGCCAGGCCGGTGCTGCCGGTGAAGAAGTTGCACACGCCGTCCAGGTCGCGCAGCGACTGGCTGTTGCGGCCAGGGGGAACTCAAGCCAGGCGGGCCTGGGCTGAAGGATGGGCTGAAGCGCGGTCCGCTGGGGGCCCTAACGGCCGCGCAAAAACAGCGCGTCCAGGTCTTTCATCGACACCTGGCGCCAGGTGGGGCGGCCGTGGTTGCAGGTGTCGGCACGCGCAGTGCGTTCCATGTCACGCAGCAGCGCGTTCATCTCCGGCAGCGTCAGCGCGCGGTTGGCGCGCACGGCGCCGTGGCAGGCCAGCGTCGCCAACATTTCGTCGCGCGAGCGCTGCACCACGCGGCTGGCGCCGCCGCTGTGGCTGGCCATCAGGTCGGCCAGCACAGCCCGTGTCAGCTCGGCCAGGTCGGCGTTCGGCAACGCAGCCGGGCCGCTGCGCACCACCAGGGTCTGGGCTGTCAGCGCACTGACGTCCAGGCCCAGCAGCGCCAGCGTTTCACGCTCGGCTTCGGCACAGGCCTGTTCAGCGGCCGTGGCGGCAAAGCTGACCGGAAGCAGCAGCACCTGCGTGGGCACCGCGCCGCTGGCCTGGCTGTCTTGTTTGAGTTTTTCGTAGACGATGCGCTCATGCGCTGCGTGCATGTCCACCACCACCAGGCCCTGGCTGTTTTCGGCCAGGATGTAGGCGCCCGCCAACTGGGCCAGCGCGCGCCCCAGCGGCCAGACTTGTGAAGCCGCCCGCTCTGGCGGCAGCGGCGGCGCAACAAACGGCGCCGCCGGTGTTGCTGAAACCGGAGGCAACAGGTCGGACCAAGCCGCCAGCCCGCCGCTGCCTTGCGGCGTGCGCCAGGGGCCTGCGGCAGCACCGGGGGCAGGCCACGGCGGCGATGTTTCCCGCGCTTCAAAGGCAGACTCGGGCAGCGGCAAACGGCTTTGCCAGGCCGGCTGTGGCTGCGGGCTGGGCGGCGCGCTTGGCACGGGGAGCGAGCGCGGCGAACTGGGCGCCAGGTGCAGCAGGGAAGACGCGGGCGGCACAGACGCCGGCAGCGCCGCGCCGGCCATCGGCGGCAGCAAAGCACGCGACCCGGCCAGCGCGTTTTCAACTGCATGGCGCAGCGCCTGGTGCACCGCGCGGCCATCGCGAAACCGCACCTCGATCTTGGCCGGGTGCACGTTCACGTCCACCGCTTCGGGCGCCACGGTGATGAAGAGCGCGTAACTGGGCTGGCGGCTGCCATGCAGCTGGTCTTCAAAGGCGGCACGCACGGCGTGCGCCAGCAGGCGGTCGCGTACAAAACGGCCGTTGACAAACAGGTACTGCAGGTCGGCACGGGCGCGCGCAGCCTCGGGCTGGCCGACGCGGCCGGTGATGGCCAGCGGCCCGCGCTGGTCGTGCACCGCGCGGCTGTGGGCCATGAAGTCGGCGCCCAGCACGTCGGCCCAGCGCTGGGCGGCTGCCGCTTCGGCGTTGTCGTCTGTGCGCTGCATCAGCGCGCGCCACTGCGCCACCAGGCGCCCTTCGTGCCAGACCGCAAAAGCCACATCGGGCCGCGCCAGCGCATGGCGCTTCACGGCTTCCAGCGCGTGCGCGGCTTCGGTGGCGTCGGTCTTCAGAAACTTGCGCCGCGCCGGGGTGCTGAAGAAAAGCTCTTGCAATTCCACCGTGGTGCCCACCGCGCGCGCGGCAGCACCCACCTCGCCGCTGCGCGCCTGCAGCTTCACGGCATGCGGCTGCTCGGCGGTGCGGGATGTCAACGTCAGGTCGGAAATGGAGGCCATCGCCGCCAGCGCTTCGCCCCGAAAACCCATCGTGCGCACCGACTCCAGGTCGGCCAGCGTGGTGATCTTGCTGGTGGCGTGGCGCTTCAGCGCCAGCGGCAAGTCGGGCTCGGCGATGCCGGCGCCGTCGTCTTCCACCACGATGCTGCGCACGCCGCCAGCCAGCAGCCGCACGGTGATCTGGCTGGCGCCGGCGTCCAGCGCGTTGTCCACCAGTTCGCGCACGGCAGCGGCGGGGCGGTCGATCACCTCGCCGGCGGCGATCTGGCTCACCAGTTCGTCGGGCAATTCGGTGATGCGCCGCCGCGCTGGCAGCAGGCGCAGCGCGGGCGGTTCAGCACGGTCCATCGCTTGATTGTAGAAGTCACCCTCTCAAGGTTGAGGATGCTGCGCACCCCGGCCCAGACGGCCTAGACTTCAGACGCGTTTTGATACGAGCTCAACGGCACACAATCCGTTTGAACAGGTTCCAATTAAATGTCTTTGATGCAGCGGGCGCTGCCCCGCATCTTCGAAGCCAGGGTATTTCAGCAGGAGTTTGGATGTCGATTTTTTTTGCCGATCTGGTGAACAGCACCGACGAAGACCGGCGCGCTTTTGAGACCCATCCGGTGGTGATGGCCGCAGTGGCTGAAGGCATGTCGGTTGAACGCTACCGCGCTTTTTTGCTGGAGCTGTACCACGTGGTCTGGTACTTCAATCCGGTGACGGCTGCAGCGGCCAGCCGCATGGGCACCCCGTCTGATGACGAACTGCAGGCGGTGCGCCACTTCCTCTATGAGCACATGTTCGAAGAAAAAGGCCATGAAAGCTGGGTGCTGAACGACCTGCAGGCGGTGGGCGTTTCGGCCCAGCAGGCGCGCGACCACGAGCCGGGCGCGCACACGCTGGCTTTGGTGGGCTACAACCACTGGAGCAGCGAACACCGCCACCCCTGCGCGGCGCTGGGCATGCTGTATGCGCTGGAAGTGATTGCCTCGGTCTACGGTGGCCCCTTTGCATCGGCCATCAGCGAAAGGCTGTTGTTGGACGGCAATTCCGGCATCTCTTTCATAGACTCCCACGCCACGCTGGACAGCCAACACATGGCTCACTTGCGTGAAGTGCTGAACCATGTGAACAGCAGCGCGGCGCAGGCCGCCGTCAAACAAGCGGTGCGTGTCAACTTCCACCACTTCACCCGCATCCTCGAGGCCATCTGAAGTGGTCGAATCGGCCCCGCACCCTGCAGCAGTGCCTGCCAGTGCTCCCGCTGGCGGGAGTGCAGCAGGTTCCGCAGCAGGTTCCGCAGCGGGCTCCGCAGCAGGTTGTGCAGCAGGTTGCGCAGCAAATTTCACCGGCGTCGCTGCAGCACGCTCTGCGGTCGTCTCCGCCACCCTTTCAGCGTCGGTCCCTGCGTCAACTTCCACGGTTACACCCGACAAACCGGTCGTGGTTGCCGGCCCGCCGGGCACGGGCGTGGCGGGCTTGCTCGGCCGGCCCTACAAAACGCTGAGGCTGGAATGGACTTCGGAGACCCGACTCCTGCGCGTCAGAACCTGCGTGCGGCCCATCCAGTGTTACAGCCTGGCGGCCTTGGGTGAACTGCAGCGGCTGCTGGACGACATCGGCGCCAACCCGGGGTTGGTGCGGCATTTTGTGATGAGCTCGGACGTGCCCCGCGTGTTCAACTTCGGCGGCGACCTGGCGCTGTTTGTGTTGCTGGCGCGGGCGCGCGACCTTGAATCGCTGAAGCTGTACGGCAAACGCTGTGTCGACCTGGTGTGGTGGATGGAAAACGCCGCGCAACTGGGCCTGCACACCACCGTGCTGTGCCAGGGCGACACGCTCGGCGGTGGCCTGGAATCGGTGCTGCCCTTCCACAAAGTCATCTTCGAGCGCGGCGCACAGGCCGGCTTTCCTGAAGTGCTGTTCAACCTGTTTCCGGGCATGGGCGCCTGGGACTTCACCATCCGCAAAGCCGGCTTTGCAGTGGCCAACGAGATGATCCTGTCGGGCCGCCTGTACAGCGCCGATGAACTGCACTACCGCCGCCTCGTCGACCTGGTGGTCGACGACGGCCAGGGTGAAGCGGCGGTTGAACAGGTGGTGCAGGGGCTGGAGCCCCGGCTGCGCGGCACATTGGCGGCGCTGCGTGCGCAGCGGCTGGCGGCACCGGTGAGCTACGCGTCGCTGATGGCCATCGTTGAACAGTGGGCCGAAAGCGCGATGCAGCTGACCGACCGCGACCTGCGGCTGATGGAGCGGCTGGCACGGGCCCAGGTGCGCAAAGCCGGGGGTGCCGACGAGGGCGCGGTGGAAGAGATCAAGCGCATCGAACTGGAAACCGCCTGGGGCGAAAGGCGCACCGGCTGGGACCGGCGCAGCGAAGCGGCGGCCGACCGGCGAAACCGCAGCTGAGCACCCGGGTGAAGTGTGCAACGCCGCCCCCACCGGGCGCGGCGGCATAACATCAAAACGGTGCTTCTTTCGGTCAAGGCCCGAACCGCCAAGGCAGCCAAGGCCACAACACCACGGCCCAGGTGCAAGCCGCCATCAACAGACACCACAGCACCGCCGCGCTGCCCCGGTCTTTGGCGCGGCCCAGCAGCGGGTGATGTTCGGTTGACAAGGCATCGGCCACGGCTTCCAGCGCCGAGATCAGCGGTTCCACCACCCACACCAGCACCACGCTGCCCACCAGCAGCAACGTCTGCACGCGGCCCGGGTGCAGCCACAGTGCAAAGGCCACCAGCGGCAAACCGATCGCCAGTTCCTGCCTGAAAGCCGCCTCGTGCCGGATGGCGGCGCACAGGCCGGCGGTTGAACCTGGATTCCACAGTTGGACGCGCCCGAGTGGGCTGCGATGCGGTGCGCTGGCAAGGGTGGAGCAGGGAATTCGGGCAGCATGCTGCCCGCCTGCGTAAAGGACTGCGCTTGCCAGCGCAGTCGTGCCCTGCAAGGGCGACGACGC
>JAYUPP010000444.1:0-2745 GCA_043760045.1 Betaproteobacteria bacterium | reverse complement strand
TGGCACTACATTTCACCATCGCATTGAAACCCAATGGTGACAAGGGTTTACGGCGGCCTAGGGCCAAAAGTGACTGGGAAATTGACAAAGTCGGGTTAGGTGGTGCTACCGAAGGAAATCACATGACCACCATCACCGTGCAAGTGCCCGCTGCCGTGGCTGCGCCCCGTGGCCGCGCCCCGTGGCTGCGCCCCGTGGCGCGGCGGTTGTCGGGGCTTTGTATTCAACGCTGGCCGCCGGCCTCACCGCCTGGCATCAAAGCCGCCTGCAGAGCAAAGCCGCTACCAGCCGCGCCGCCGAAATTGCAGCGCTGCGTGAATACGCGTGGGGCTTGATGAAAGAAGACCGGCGTTATGCGGCTGACCTGCTGGCCGCTGCCGACCGCCACGAAAAGGGCTGAAGCCCCGCCGAAGGGGGCTGCGGCCTCAGCCGCCGCGCATGAGCTGTGCGGCGCCAGCGGGCGCGGCGCACCAGCGGTGGCGCAGCGCGAAGTCCAGCGTCACCAGTGACGCGTCAACGGTCATCTGCTCGCTGGCTGCCAACGCCAGCGCCTGCCGCACCGGCACACACTCGAAATGGGCCACCTCACCGTCCTGGTTGTTGGGCTGCAGATCGGGTGGCAGACGCAGGTCGAAGCTGTACAGGTCTTCCAGCTGCCGGCCTTCGGGCACATCGCGGTGCAGGCGAATCACGCGGCCCGGCGTGGCCGCGCCCACCACCGCTGCGGGCAGGCCGGCTTCTTCCCAGGCTTCACGCACGAGTGCTTGCCAAGGCGTCTGGCCATGAGGCACACCGCCGCCCACCAGGTTGTCCAGCAGCCCGGGGTCGGTGGTCTTGTTGAGCGCGCGTGTGGCCAGCCACAGGTGCGTGGCGGTGCCGCCGCTGCCCGCCACATAACCGGTGGCATGGACACCCAGCGTCAGCGTGCCCCAGAAGCGTGACGCGGCGCGTTCGGTTTTCGCCACCACCTGGCCGCTGTCCAGGGCCGTGATGGCACAGGTCTCAAAGCGCCAGCCGCGCACCAGTCCGCGGTCGCGCAGCGCGGCATTGATTTCGGTCAGGGCGGCGGTGGCGTGGTCGCAGGCCAGCACCACGGCGGTGTCGCGCAGCTGCAGCCAGTCGGGCCAGTCGCACAGCGCCGGCAGGTGCTGGCGCGCCACTGAACCCGCGCGGTGTGGGCCGACATAAAACGGCAAGCGGGCCGTTTCGTCGCGCCGCACGGCGCTGTGCACGGCCGACCAGTTCATGCAGCTGTTCGAGCCTGTTTGCGTCCGTATGCGGCGTCAGGCTCCGTGGGCAGCCAGCTTCTGGCCGTCGGCACGCCAGCGCTGCATCAGCGCGTTCCACTTCGGCCGCGCCGCCGCCAAGTGCCGGGCCTTGACGTGGCCGTAGCCGCGTATGTCCTCGGGCAGGCGGGCGATTTCTGCGGCCAGCGCGCGGTTGCTGTTGTTCAAAGTCTGCAGCAGTTCTTCGACGCAGGCGCGGTATTCGGTGATCAGTGCCCGTTCGGTGCGGCGCTCTTCACTGCGCCCAAACACGTCCAGTGCAGTGCCGCGCAAAGCCTTCAGTTTCGCCAGCACCCCAAAAGCGCTGCGCACCCAAGGGCCGAAGGGTTGTTTGATGAGCTCACCCTGGTTGTTTTTCTTCGCCGTGAGCGGCGGCGCCAGGTGGTGCACGATTTTGTAGTCGCCTTCAAACATCGCGCTGATCTGGTCGGTGAACGCGGTTTGGGTATGCAGGCGCGCCACTTCGTATTCGTCTTTGTACGCCATCAACTTAAAAAGGTAGCGCGCCACGGCTTCGGCCAGCGGCGCGCCGCCTTTTTCGCCTGCGGCCTGTGCTTCTGCGGCCTGCACCTTGGCCACAAAAGCCTGGTATTGGGTGGCGTAGGCGGCGTCTTGGTAGGCGGTCAAAAATTCCACCCGGGTGACGACCATTTCGGCCAGGCTGGGCTTCTTCACAAACTGAATGACTTGCCGGGCCTTGAACAGCGCCTGCACCGCGGCCAGGTCATGCGCGCAGCGGCGGCCCCACTCGAAGGCGGCTTTGTTGTTGTCGATCTGCACGCCGTTCAGTTCAATGGCGCGCATCAAAGACGCATGACTCAGTGGCACACGGCCGGCTTGCCAGGCGTAGCCCAGCATCAGCGGGTTGGTGTAGATGCTGTCGCCCAGCAATTGCACGGCCACCTGCTCAGCGTCGAATGCGCCCACCAGCGTGTCGCCCACACTGTGCTTGATGGCTGTTTCACAAGAACCACCAGGGAACTGCCATTCGGTGTTTTTCACGAAGGCGGCCGTGGGTGTGCCGTGGGTGTTCAGCGCCACGAAGGTGCGGCCTTGCTGCATCACCGTCATCGTGTATTTGCTGGCGCCGACGATGCTGTCGCAGGCAATCACCAGGTCGGCCTGCGCGGTGTCTACCTTGGTGGTGTACAGGTCTTGCGGGCGGTCAGCAATTTGCACATGGCTCCAGGTGGCACCCCCTTTCTGGGCCAGGCCACCGGCGTCTTGTGTGACGACGGCCTTACCTTCAAGGTGTGCGGCCATGCCGAGCAGCTGGCCGATGGTGATGACGCCAGTGCCGCCGACACCGCCGACCACGATGCCCCAGGCTTTGTGTGCGCTGGCCAGCGGCGCCTCGGGTTCCGGCAGCGCGCCGAGCGCGGCAAAGTCGTTGCGCGCGGCGGCCTTCTGCGGCTTCTTCATCTGCCCACCTTCCACGGTGATGAAGCTGGGGCAGAAA
>JAYUPP010000443.1:0-6989 GCA_043760045.1 Betaproteobacteria bacterium | reverse complement strand
ATCGGCCGCAACGGCGCCGGCAAGTCCAGCCTCTTTGCGATGCTCACGCACCGCCTGCAGTGCGACACCGGCGACGTGGAAATTCCGCCGCGCTGGCGCGTCGGCGAAGTGGCGCAAGAGATGCCAGAGACCGAAGACGGCGCCACCGAATTTGTGCTGCAGGGTGACGTGCCGCTGCAGGCCGCGCAGGCCGAACTGGCCGCAGCCGAGGCCAGCGGCGACGGCAACGCGATGGCCCACGCCCACGTGGCGCTGGACGACGCCGGCGCCTTCGACGCGCCGGCACGCGCGCAGGCGCTGCTGCTCGGCCTGGGCTTCAAAAACGAACAGCTTGATGCGCCGGTGAACAGCTTTTCAGGCGGCTGGCGAATGCGCCTGCAGCTCGCGCGTGCGCTGATGTGCCCGGCCGAACTGCTGCTGCTGGACGAGCCCACCAACCACCTGGACCTGGACGCGCTGGTGTGGTTGGAAGCGTGGTTGAAACGCTTTGACGGTTTGATGATCGTGATCAGCCACGACCGCGAATTCCTCGACGCCATCACGCGTGTCACCGTGCACCTGGACGAACAGACGCTGACACGCTACGGCGGCAACTACAGCGCCTTTGAAGAGATGCGCGCCGAGCGCATGACGCTGGCCGCCGCAGCCTACGGAAAGCAGCAGGACCGCATCGCCCACCTGCAGAAATTCATCGACCGCTTCAAGGCCAAGGCGAGCAAAGCCAAGCAGGCGCAGAGCCGGGTGAAGGCGCTGGCACGCATGGAAAGGCTGGCGCCGATCTTGACCGCCAGCGACTTTGAATTCGAGTTCCGCGAGCCGCAGAGCCTGCCCAACCCGATGTTGTCTTTTGACGCCTTGGCCTGCGGATACGGACAAAACGCCATCGTCGAAAACATCAACCGCAGTGTGCTGGCAGGCCAGCGCATCGGCATCCTGGGCGCCAACGGCCAGGGCAAGTCCACGCTCGTGAAAACCATCGCCAAAGCGCTGCAGCCGGTTGCCGGCCGCATGACCGAAGGCAAGGGCCTGGTCATCGGCTACTTCGCGCAGCAGGAACTGGACGTGCTGAGCCTGGACGACGGGCCCTTGATGCACATGGTGCGCCTGGCGCGCGACGTGGGCCCGGCCGGCCGCGAACAAGAGCTGCGCGACTTCCTGGGCCGCTTCAAGTTCACCGGTGAAATGGTGCAGCAGGCCGTGGGCTCTTTAAGCGGCGGCGAAAAAGCGCGCCTGGTGCTGGCCATGCTGGTGTGGCAGCGCCCCAACCTGCTGCTGCTGGACGAGCCCACCAACCACCTGGACCTGACCACGCGCGAAGCGCTGTCGATGGCGCTGAACGAGTTTGAAGGCACGGTGATGCTGGTCAGCCACGACCGCGCTTTGCTGCGCGAGGTGTGCGACGAGTTCTGGCTGGTGGCGCGCGGCCAGGTGCAGCCTTTTGACGGTGACCTGGACGACTATCAAAAGTGGCTGCTGGACGTGAGCCGCGCCGCAGCCAAAGGCCAGCCGCTGCCCGAGCCGCCGAAACCGGCGGCGGCTGAACGGCTTGAGCCCGCGCGATCAACGGGTTCAACGTCTGCCGCCACACCCTCGTCGCCGGGGCCCAAGCCCGCGCTTCAACGCAGCCCCGGTTCGGGCCGCGACGACCGCAAGGCTGCCGCCCAAACCCGCTCGCAGCTGGCCAACCTGACACGCCCGCTGCGGGTAGAGCTGCAGCAGATCGAAGCGCGCATGGAAAAGCTGACGCTCGAACGCAGTGAACTGGAAGGCAAACTGGCCGCCGGCAAACGCGCAGCGCCCGAGATGGCCGACACCGGCCGCCGCCTGAATCACCTGGCGGCCGAATTCAGCCAGCTTGAAGAGCGCTGGCTGCAAGCGCACAGCGAGCTTGAGGCGCTGCAGCCGGGCGTGTAAGCTGGCCTGCGTTCGCGCTTCATGAACCCTTCTTGCGTAGCGCAGGCGCTGCGCAGCCACCCCGCGGCTCTTGCCGCACATCACCTTGAAAAGCGAGTTTTCTCATGGCCATCGACAAAGCGCTCTACACCGCCCAAGCCACCAGCACCGGCGGCCGCACCGGCAGCACCGAATCGTCAGACGGTGCACTCAAGTTGCCGCTGATGACGCCGAAGGAGCTGGGCGGCACGGGCGGTGCCGGCACCAACCCCGAGCAGCTGTTTGCGGCCGGTTATTCAGCCTGTTTCATCGGCGCGATGAAGGCCGTGGCGGCGCGCCAGAAAATTTCCTTGCCAGCCGATGTGTCGATCAAGTCCGACGTGGCCATTGGGCCCATGACGGGCAAAGAAGGTGCGTTTGGCGTTGCCGTGGCGATGGCCATCAGCGTGCCCGGCATGGCCCGTGCTGATGCGGAAAAGCTGGTCGCCACGGCGCATGAAGTCTGCCCTTACAGCAATGCCACACGCGGCAACATCGACGTGTCACTCACGGTGGTTTGAAGCCGCCCCCACCGGGTTCGTGACCGGGTTCGTCACCCGGTTCATCACCAGGTCCAGCAGCAACTGCACCCGCGCCTGCGCGGGGGTGTGGCTGCCGGCGCTGGGCAGTGTGCCGATGGGGTCAGTGCCGGCTTCGGCGCCCACCAGACCGCCCACCACACCGCCCACCACACCGCCCATTACGCAGCGCGAGGCGCGCCGCACCACCACACCCTCGGCCACTGCACGCTGGGCAGCGGCCAGCAGGCGGGTGTGCACACTGCCGTTGCCGGTGCCGGCAATCACGATGCCGCGCGCTCCGGCCAGCACCAGGGCCGACAGCGTTTCGGCCCGCGCCCCGGCGTGGCTGGTCACGATGTCCACCACAGGCCACAACGCCGGGTCGATGTGCAGCGCGGCGGCGCGTGTCGGCTGCACATCGGGCCAGGCTCTGAAACCGCGCAGCTGTGCGTTTTGCACCAGCGCCAGCGGGGGTGCGTCGCCGGCCGTGAAAGCGTCGAGACGGTAGCCGTGCACCTTGCGCAGTTCATCGCCCGCAAACACCTGGCCACCGAGCACCGCCACCACACCCCGTGCACCCGTGGCGCGCGCCACGGTGACGGCGTCCACCAGGTTCTGCGGCCCGTCGGGCGAAGCTGCGGTGGCCGGGCGCATCGCCGCTGTCAACACCACTGGTTTGTCAGCCCGCACGGTCAGGTGCAGAAAAAGGGCCGTTTCTTCCAGCGTGTCGGTGCCGTGGGTGATGACCACGCCGGCCACTTCGGGCCGCGCCAGCTGGCCCTGCACGGTGTGCGCCAGTTTCAGCCAGGTGGCATGGTCCATGTCACAGCTGTCCAGCTGCACCAGCGACACCACCTCCAGCGCCTGCCCCTGCAGCGCCGGCACGGTGGCAATCAAAGTCTCGGCAGGCCAGGCACCGGCCTTGTAGCCCACATGTTGCTGTGCGCTGGCGGCCGTGCCCGCGATGGTGCCGCCGGTGCCGATGACAACCACGATCGACGCGGCTTCCTGAACCCCTTCCAACCGAGCACTTGGCATGCAAACCCTTTCTGGATGAAAATACAGGCCTGGATGCATAGCCAGTCCGCTTTCAAGCAAGCATCGGACATGCAGCGCCCGTTCCAGCAAACCCGCAAGAAGGAAGGCCCCATGACCGACCACCCCAAGCTCACTGCACGCCAGCAACAGATTCTGGACCTGGTGCAAAACGCCATTGAACGCACCGGTGCGCCGCCCACCCGCGCCGAAATCGCCGCCGAGCTGGGCTTCAAGTCGGCCAACGCAGCCGAAGAACATCTGCAAGCGCTGGCGCGCAAAGGCGCCATTGAACTGCTGGGCGGCACTTCCCGCGGCATCCGCTTGAAGCCAGACACGCTGCGCGCCCTGAACGAGGCGCGCATGGCGCCCTTTAACCAGCCGCAGCATGCCCAGTACAACAAACAGCAGCTGTCGCCGATGCCGGGCCTGGCGCAGATACAAGCGCAGGGAAAAGCGCCCCTGCTGAACATGAACTTGTTGCATCTGCCGCTGGTGGGGCGCGTGGCTGCCGGCAGCCCCATCTTGGCGCAAGAGCACGTCGAACACACCCACGTGGTGGAAGCGTCGATGTTTCAACGCCGGCCCGACTATCTGCTCAGGGTCAAGGGCATGAGCATGCGTGGCGCCGGCATCGTGGACGGCGATTTGCTGGCCGTGCAAAAAGCCAAAGAAGCCCGAAACGGGCAGATCGTTGTCGCCCGGCTGGGTGACGAAGTCACCGTCAAGCGTTTCCAGCGCACTCGTGACGGAGTTGAACTGTTACCTGAGAACCCCGAGTTCAGGCCTATACGGGTGCCAGCAGACGCGGCAGACTTTGAACTCGAAGGCATAGCCGTTGGCCTGATCCGCAGTTCACTGATGAGTTGAACACCCACCCCCCAATGCCGGCCGTCAAGAAATTCAGCGCTGCGCTCTTGCGGCCCGGCCTGACCGTCAGCACGACGGTCAGCACGTCAGCCAGCACGACCGACAGCACGTCAGCCAGCACCACGGCCCTACCGAAAGCCAGCGCCGCAGCAGGGGCGAGCGGCGGCCCGCTGCCGACGTCTGCCACGCGTCCACCGAAGGCACCGCCACCGCGCAAGGCTTCGCATGCAGCTGAATGCGAACGGCTGGAACAACTGCCCAACATCGGCCCCAGCCTGGCCGCCGACCTGCGCGAATTGGGCGTCCTGCACCCCAGCGAGCTGAAAGACCAAGACCCATTGCTGCTTTACCAGCAGCTGTGCCAGCGGCGCGGCACGCGCCAAGACCCCTGTGTGCTGGACACCTTCATGGCTGCAGTCGACTTCATGCGCGGCGCACCACCCCAAGCCTGGTGGGCCTACACCGCCGAACGCAAGCTGCGACACGGGCCGGTGTGAGCCCGGGCGCCCGCGCGGGGCGAGCCAGCCGTCCCCGCCCGCCCGGCTGGCCTTGATGAGGGCGCCGCCCACACCGGGCTGCTGAAACAAATTGCCACGCCACCGCGGCCCCCTACGCGGGCGGTGGCGCGCGCCCACCGCATTTGCGAACTGCACGGTGACAGCGCCTTTGTTCAGCGGTTTTCGACCGCATCAAAGACTGCAACATGCGGACTCAACTTGCAACAAGTGTGTCCGATATCACCCCATCATGAGATCGCTTTCACGCTTGCCCCGCTGGGGCCGCCGTTCCACACTGACTGCAGCCAGCGCCTTTCGCGTAGAAGTGCGTCCACCGTCGTTGCGGCATGCGCCCGAGTCGGCTTGGCAGCGCATCATGTTCTGGCTTCTGGCGCCGGCCCCGCAAGAGGCCGCACCGCCACTGAACCGCTTGCCGATGGTGCGCGCCGAGTTCCTGACGACGCTGGCCGATGTGACTACGCATGAGGCTGACGAACTGCGCGAACGCATCAGAGCCGCGCTTTCGCTGCGCGATCTGTGGCACCTGCGCACCGAGGTCTACAGCACGCTCGGGGTGGCGCTGTCGCAGACGCAGGCCGAAGACCGGCTCAGCCGCCTGAACCGGCACTTCCCGACACGCGCACCGCGCCCGCAGTTTTCGCCCTCTTGATGCTTCTTCCTGAACCTACCGGTCTGACTTCACCTTGCTGAACCGTTGCATGCCATGACACCGCACACATCCGTTGCATCCAGCACACCACCGCTTCCGGTGCCCGTCGCACACAGCGCGCATCTGCAGCCATCCGACGGCTGGCTGACCGACCCGCCCGACAGCAGCTTCAATGACCTGGGGACCGGCACCACCGCCTGCGGCATGCCCGCCGAACGCCATGCCCGCAGCGCCGCACAGCGCGCTTTTGTGGCGCTGAAGCTGAGTTTTCTTTATGTTGCGGACGGCCTGCCGGGGCAGACGGAATTGCAGCGCCGGGTGCGCATGGCCGAAGAACCGCATGATTTGTGGACGCTGCGGGCCAGCGTGTTTGCCGCACTGACGGGTGACAACCCGCAACACCGCAGCCGCCGCCAGCTGATCAACCGCAGCCTGGACACCGTGTTTGCCTGCGACTCACCGCCGTGGCACGGGTCGCCACCCGCAGGGCCTCGAAGTCTTTCATGATCTGAGGACCATGCCACTCCTCATGAAAGTTATGCCTTCACCCTCTGCTTGAAGGTCTGCCTGAATTTCTGCACCTTCGGCGCCACGACATATGCGCAATAACCCTGGTTCGGATGCTGCGCGAAGTAGTGCTGGTGATAGTCCTCGGCCCGGCTGTAATTTTCAAGCAGCAGCAGCTCGGTCACGACACGGCCGCCAAGAGCGGCTTGTGCCTGCTGCAGCACGCCACGCGCCACGGCCGCCTGCCCTTCACTGTGGTAATAGATGCCGCTGCGGTATTGCGTTCCCACGTCGTTACCCTGGCGGTTCAGCGACGTCGGGTCGTGAAGGGTGAAGAAGATTTCCAGCACTTCGGCCAGCGTGATGCGCAAAGGGTCGAAGCTCACGCGCACCACTTCGTTGTGCCCGGTGTCGCCGCCGCAGACCTGCTCATAACTGGGCGCCGGCACATGGCCGTTGCTGTAGCCGTTTTCAACCGCCACCACACCTTCAACAAGCTCGAACACGGCCTCCAGGCACCAGAAACAGCCGCCCCCCAGGGTGATGACTTGCAGCTTTTCGCTTGTGTCCATGTGAATTTCCTTCCTGTGCGCCTGCCGTCAAACACGGCTTGCCGATTGTCGGACAGGCCCGCGCCAGGGGCCCAGCCTGGGGTCTTTCCTCACCGCGCGTCCTTACACTGTCCGACCTCCTGTCCGACCTCCTGTCTGCTTGCCACGCGCTGCATTGCGCAGCCCGGCCTGGCGCGTTGTGAACCCTTGTCCCGCCCATGAATGAACTGTTGCTGAACATCGGCCTGGCCCAGTGGAAGCCGCTGGTGGCGGCGCTTTTGCTGCCGCCGGTGCCGATGCTGGTGCTGGTGCTGCTGGGCACGCGGCTGCTCTTCAGCCGCGGGTGGCTGGGTTGGTTGCTGGTGCTGGCCGGTGTGCTGGCCCTGTGGCTGACCTGCACCACCGC
>JAYUPP010000442.1:0-6991 GCA_043760045.1 Betaproteobacteria bacterium | reverse complement strand
TATGGCTGTGCTTTGCGCCTGGATTGGGCACGTTTTGACGCGCCTCTCGGGCACGCTCGAAAAACTCTCAACCTCTGAGCTCTTCCTTTACGCTTTGCGCACTGTTGTATGCCCGACCAAACCCCCATGCAACGCCCCGTCACCCTGCTGCTGAACATCGCGCACGCGGTGGACCATTTGTTCCTGCTGGTCTTCGCCACGGCGGTTGCAGCCATCGCCCGCGACTTCGGCTTTGCGCGCTGGGAAGACCTGATGCCCTACGGCGCCGGCGCGTTTTTACTGTTCGGCCTGGGCTCATTGCCGGCCGGCCGGTTGGGCGACTTGTGGGGCCGACGCCCAATGATGGTGGTGTTCTTTTTCGGCATCGGCGCAGCCGCGTTGCTGGTGGCATTGACGCAAAACGCCTGGCAGCTGGCGGCAGCGCTCACGCTGGTGGGCGCCTTCGCTTCCATCTACCACCCGGTGGGCATACCGATGCTGGTGCAGCAGGCGAAGAACCCCGGCGCGGCCATCGGCGTCAACGGCCTGGCGGGCAATCTGGGCATCGCCGCCGCTGCTTTATTGACGGGTTTTCTGGTCGCCTTTGCCGGCTGGCGCGCGGCCTTTGCGGTGCCGGGGCTGGCGTGCCTGGCTTTGGGGGCAGTTTTTCTGAAGGTGGTGCCGCGTGAAACCGAGCCGCCATCGGCGCGCTCGCGCAAGGCCGCTGTGTCGCTTGCACCGCAGCAGCTGGCGCGTGTGCTGGTGGTCATGACGATGGCGTCGGCCACGGGCGGCCTCATCTTCAACCTGACCACCAACGGCAACGGCCAGCTGCTGACCGAGCGTTTCCGCGGCCTGGTGGACGACCCGGCCGTGCTGGGCGCGTTGCTGGCTGCCGTGTACGCGGTGGCTTCGCTGGCGCAGCTGGTGGTCGGACGCTTGATTGATAGATATCCGCTGAAGCCGCTGTGGGTGGGCATCGTGCTGGTGCAGGTGCCGATGCTGTATGCCGCCGCGCACGCCCAGGGCTGGTGGCTGTTTGCCGCGCTGCTGGGCAGCATGGCTTTCATCTTCGGCGCCATACCGTTCACCGACGCCACCATCGTGCGTTTTGTAGACGACCGCATGCGCAGCCGCGTCGCTGGCCTGCGACTGGCCATTTCGCTGGGCATCAGTTCAGCCGCCGTGTGGGCGCTGGGCCCGGCAGTGAAAGCCGCCGGCTTCGGCACTTTGTTTGCGGTGATGGCCGGGGTGGCGCTGTTCACGGCGGCGCTGGTGCTGTGGATGCCCAGCGAGCAGGCGGTTGACCCGCAGTCCTGAGGCAGGCACGCCGGCCTGCCCATTGAGCCCGCTGTCAGGGCTGCTGCACGGTCAAGCGTGCGTCAGTGCGTCAGTGCGTCAGTGCACCCTGCACGGGAGGCAAGCGCCTGCCCATGGCCAGCGAATTTCGCATCAGCGCACCCACCCGCAACAACAGCGGCTTTGCGCCACCCGTCGCCGGCTGGGTGCCAGCCGCAGTGGCACTTGCAGCGGCCGTCGCAGTCTGCGCGCGTGGCGCGGCAGTCGGCGTGGCGCTGCTGCTTACCGCAGGCACACGCTGGCGCAACCAGACCTCACCGACGAGTATGTCCAGCAATCCATCGCCGTTCAGGTCGGCCATCGTCAATGCGCCCCTGTTCCAGCCCGCTTCACGCGACGTCAACATGACAGGCGCCGCAAACCCACCCTGCGCCTGCGCCTGCGCCAGCATGGCCCGGATGCCCTGGCTGTGCACTGAATAAACCAGGTCGGGCCTGCCGTCGCCATTGATATCGGCGAAGCTGAGTGTGGTTATGAAAGCATCAGGCAGCCGGGTCAACACCGCATCAAACGTGCCGTCGGCACGCCCGGCAGCCAGATACAGGTCGCCGCTCAGGGTGACAAAAGCCAGATCGGCTCTGCCATCCCCATTCGTGTCGGAAAGATCAAAGGGCAGGCCGGCACCAGCGCCGGGCGGCGTGAACAACACGGCAGCGCTCAGGCTGCCGTCAGCCTGCTGCATGAAGCGGTGGCCGGCGGCATAGTCGCTGTTCTTCTGCTGCGCGAACAGAACCACGTCAACCCGGCCGTCGCCATTGACGTCACCCGTGGCGACACTGCGGTTGTAAGGGCCGGGGCCTGCGCCGGCGCTGGTGGACAGGTACTGCGGCGCGTCCCACACGCCGCTGGCCGTGCTTTGGCGCAGCACGAGCAGGCGTTCGTCGTCCAGCGGCATCACCAACATCGGGCGTCCGTCTGCCCTGTTTGGCACCACGCGCACAGCGCCGCCGTTGCCCAGGTGCAAAAGCCGGGCCGCTGCATACCCGCCGCCCGCAAGGCCGCGCAGCCAATGCAGACCGCACGAGGCTGTAAACCCGGCTTCGCTGGACACCACCACGTCCCGCACACCATCACCGTCGATGTCTGCCAGCGCCAAGCCCGTGGTGGTGCAGTTGGACTCCAAGGCCTGCAGGCGTTCGACTGTGGCCCAGGTGCCATTGGCGCCCCATCGCGTGCGGTACAGCGCTTCGCTGAAAGTTGTGCCAGGGTCGCCGCCGCTGGTCAGCAGCTCGGCTCTGCCGTCGCCGTCACTGTCCAGCGCCAGCAACCGATTGGAATTGCCCTGGTAGCCAAATCCCAACGGCAATGGCGCAGGCGCTGCAAAAGAACCAGGGTCCAAGTCGAAGGTCCAGCGGTCGCCGCTGTAGACATTGCCCAGCACGTCAGACACGGTGCCCAGGTTCACGGTAATCCGCTCGCCTGGCGGCAAAGGGCTGGTGCTGGTGTAGACCAGTGTGCGGTCGCCCTCCAGCACCACCCCGCCCGCAATCAGCGCGCCCGCTTCTGTGGTCAGGAACAGCAAGCCGGGCTGTGCCAACGGATTGACCAGGGCCTCGTCAAAAACCACGCGGATGGCCGTGCCTGCGGCGACATTGATGCTGCCCGGGGCCGGCGTGCGTTGCGCCAGACGTGGGGCTGTGGCGTCGGTGGTCAGCCGCCACAGCGGCTGCGATGCCAGCACATTGCCCGCGCGGTCTTGAACCCCGGCGCCCAGGCTGGCTTGCCACGCGCCGTCGGCCAGCGGTTGCGAGGGCTGCAGTTCCAGTTCGCGGTCACTCAGCCAGCGCACCACGGCGGCCACCGCGTTGCCACTGGCGTCGCGCAGCGCCAGCGCGTTGTCAGTGGAAAACGTGTCCATGTCTTCACTGAAAGTGACGCGCAAGGTGGGCACCTGAATGCGGCTGCCGTCGGCCGGCGTGATGCTGAGCACCGTAGGCGCCGTGGTTTCACTGGCGCGACCGCCAACGCGCCAGATGGTCAGGCTGCTGTTGCTGAGCACGGGGGCCTGTCCTTCACTGCGCACTGTGCTTGACTCGCTGACCACGCCAATGCCGGGTGCCCGCAGCTCCTCGGTGATGCTGATGACGACAAGGGGCAGCGGGCGGCCGCTGAGTATGAAGGTCAAGGTGAGCTCGGTGCGCACACGCGCCACCCCAGTCAGCACAGTGCCGCCCACGGTCGCACTTTCAACCCCGACCACCACCACGCGCGCAACAAAGCGAAGGCTGTCCAGACGGCCGTCGTCATCAAAATCTTCGACGTTGTTCAGCGTGCGATTGACCGTCTCGTAGCTGTCACCCACCACCAGGGGCAGGCGCAGCATCTGCACCCGGCCCAGCGCAGTCAATGTGGGGCTGCTGTTGTCAGCCGCTTCGCTGTAAATGCCCGTGGCGTCCATCTGCACCAGGTCGTCGGAGGCGCCATCGGCGTCAGTAGTGCGCACGACAAACGCAGTGCCGTTGGCTGTTTGGCGGGTTCCGATCACGCGCGTTTCCGATGGGTCAGTGCCGCTGCCGTAGTACCAGCGGTCTCCCACCGCCAGCGGCGAGAAGTTTCCCGTCAACGGCGGATTGCTGGTTTCGCCGCTTGCACCACCGCCAGCGCCACCACCGCAAGCGACCAGTGCCGCAACGACAAAGACCACGAACAACCTTGCCCCGCCCCGAATCCAGCCACTCATCAACTTCTCCCTGAATTGAGCCCATGTTTTTTTGAAAGTCTAACGACGGAAAGGATCTGCAGGTCAAAGACAGCGCTCGGTGAAGACCCGTAGCTTTGAGCGTCACGCGGAAGGCAAGACGCAAGCAACTTTTGAGCGTGTGGCGGCGCGTGCGGTCGTCAGTCACCGCTGACCTAACATCGGCAACGACATGACCGAAACCACGCCCCTGACCCCAAACAATGCCGACTTGTCGGCCCACACGCCCATGATGCAGCAGTACCTGCGCATCAAAGCCGAGCACCCTGACACGCTCGTTTTCTATCGCATGGGCGACTTCTACGAGCTGTTTTTCGACGACGCGCGCAAGGCCAACCGGCTGCTGGACATCACGCTCACGCAGCGCGGCCAAAGTGCAGGTGTTCCGGTAGTGATGGCCGGTGTGCCGGTGCACAGCGTGGACGCTTATCTGGCGCGGCTGATCAAGCTGGGGGAGGCGGTGGCGGTGGCCGAACAGGTGGGCGACGTGGCCACGTCCAAAGGCCCGGTGGAACGCAAGGTGGTGCGTGTCGTCACGCCCGGCACCGTGACCGACAGCGAATTGATGGCCGAACGCGCCGACACCCTGCTGCTGGCCGTGCACACCCACCGCAACCAGCATGGCCTGGCCTGGCTCAGCATGGCCACTGGGCAACTGGGCCTGACCGAGTGCAGCGAAACTGAGCTGCCCGGCTGGCTGGCGCGGCTGGACCCGGCCGAACTGCTGGTGAACAACAACCTGGCGCCGCACCAGTTGCCCAGCGCGGTGCTGCAGTCGCGCGCTGCACGCACGGGCCGCCCGGCCTGGCAGTGGGAAAGCGCCCTGGGCGAACGCAAGCTGCGTGAACAGCTGCAGGTGGCCAGCCTGGCCGGCCTGAACGCACAAGACCTGCCATTGGCGCACGCCGCCGCCGCTGCACTCTTAAGTTATGCAGCGCACACCCAGGGCCGCGCGCTGGCCCATGTGCGCACGCTGCAGGTGGAGCGCGCGGCCGACCTGCTGGACCTGCCGCCCGCCACGCACCGCAACCTGGAACTGGTGCAAACGCTGCGCGGTGAAAGCAGCCCCACGCTGCTGAGCCTGCTGGACAGCTGCCGCACCGGCATGGGCAGCCGGCGGTTGCGCCTGTGGCTGAACCACCCAGCGCGCGAACGCACAGCAGCGCGCCTGCGCCACGCCGCCATCGCCACGCTCACCGCTGCCGGCTTCGAGCCCTTGCGCGAAGCCCTGCGCACCGCAAGCGACGTGGAACGCAGCACCGCGCGTATTGCGCTGCGCCAGGCGCGGCCGCGTGAACTGTCAGGCCTGCGCGCCACGCTGCTGGCCCTGCCCGCGTTGCGCTTGCGGGTGCCGACCACCGGCGACACGCTGCTGACGAGCCTGGCCGCAGCGCTGCAGCCCGACCCCGTGGTGGCCGCCACGCTCGCCGCCGTGGCCGACGAACCCGCCGTGCTGCTGCGCGAAGGCGGCGTCATCGCGCCGGGATTTGATGCGGAACTGGACGAGTTGCGCGGCATCAGCCAGAACTGCGACGCTTACCTGCTGGCGATGGAAGTGCGCGAACGTGCACGCACCCACATTCCAAACCTGCGGGTGCAGTTCAACAAGGTGCACGGTTTCTACATCGAAGTAACGGGCTCACACCTGGACAAGGTGCCGGCCGACTACCAACGCCGGCAAACGCTGAAAAACGCCGAACGCTACATAACACCCGAACTGAAGACCTTCGAAGACAAGGCCTTGTCGGCGCAAGAGCGTGCACTGGCGCGTGAAAAATGGCTTTACGAACAACTGCTGGACGCTTTGCAGGCGCACCTGGCGCCGCTGCAGGCGCTGGCGCACGCGCTGGCCAGCCTGGACGCGCTGGCGGCTTTGGCCGAACGTGCGCAGACGCTGAACTGGTGCCGGCCCGAATTTGTGCCCTACCCCTGCATCGACATCGAAGCCGGCCGCCACCCGGTGGTGGAAGCGCGGCTGGCCGAAAAGGGCGGCGGCGGTTCAGCCGGCGGCAGCCCCTTCATCGCCAACCACTGCCGGCTGGACGCCAAGACGCGCCTGGCCATCATCACCGGCCCCAACATGGGCGGCAAAAGCACCTTCATGCGCCAGGTCGCGTTGATCTGCCTGCTGGCGGCGATGGGCTCTTACGTGCCGGCCACCGCCTGCCGGCTGGGCCCGCTGGACGCCATTCACACGCGCATAGGCGCTGCCGACGACCTGGCTAACGCACAAAGTACGTTCATGCTGGAAATGACCGAAGCCTCATCAATAGTGCACAGCGCCACCGAACACAGCCTGGTGCTGATGGACGAAGTGGGCCGTGGCACCAGCACCTTCGACGGCCTGGCACTGGCCAGCGCCATCGCCAGCCAGCTGCACGACAAAAACCGCAGCTTCACGCTGTTTGCCACCCACTACTTCGAGCTGACCGAATTTCCCGCGCGGCACGCGCACGCCGTCAACCTGCATGTGGGCGCAGTGGAAAACGGCCACGACATCGTTTTCCTGCACCAGATTGAGCCCGGCCCCGCCAGCCGCAGCTACGGCGTGCAAGTGGCGCGGCTGGCGGGCATGCCGGCGGCGCTGATACGCCAGGCGCGGGCCACGCTGGAAGCGCTGGAACAGAAGTCGCAACACGGCCAGGCGCAGGTGGATTTGTTTGCCGCACCGCCAGCAGCGCCCGAGCCGCAAACGCCGGCTGCACTGCGCGCGCTGGCCGCCATCGACGTGGATGCGCTGACACCGCGTGAGGCGCTGGACGCGCTTTACCGGCTGAAGGCGCAGCTGTAGCCACCGTGACTGTGCATTGAAGTGCGGATCAAGCACACTTCGGTTTTTCAAGTTGCCCGCAATGCTGCAAGGAAACTGATGATGCATGCCGTTTTTTCTCCACATCTGCGGCCTTCATTGGGAATCGCCGCGCTGCTGCTGGCAGCCTGCACCACACCACCCAT
>JAYUPP010000441.1:0-7005 GCA_043760045.1 Betaproteobacteria bacterium | reverse complement strand
GGCGTCCACCAGCATCAGCATTTCGCGATTCATCGTTTCCTCAGCCTCCGTCTTGCTGTTTAGCGACAGCGGGCGTCTCTGCACCACTGCCGTCCTTGGCCTTGCGGCCCTTGAAATCCACCACCGGCACCAGGCGCGCCTCGCGAACTTCATCAAGGTTGAAGCGCAGCACCTGGTCTGTTTTGCCGTCCTTGATCACCAAGGCCCATGTCCTTGGCGCGGGGCTGGGTGCTCCAGCCTCTGCAGCACCAGCCGCCACGGCCACTGGCTCGGGGCCGGTAGTTTCAGCGGCCGCTGTTTCAGCAGCTGCCGCTGTCAGCACACCTTGCCAGTTCTTGCGCCCTTTGAAAGGCACCTTCAGCGTGATCTGCACCGCCAGCCCGGCAAAGCGTTCGTAGTCTTCGGCGCGCTTCAGCGGGCGGTCGAGGCCGGGCGACGACACCTCAAGCCGCGCGTAGTCCAGCCCTTCAACCTCCAGCGCATATTGCAGCTGGCGGGTGACTTTTTCGCAATCTTCAACGGTAACAAATTCGCTGCCGTCACCGGCCAGGCCGGTTTCAACTGCGCCACCGAGTGCGCTGTACACACGCCCGGGCACACGGTCTATCGTGATGCGCAACAGGCCGCGCTGTGCGCGTTCGGTGTCCACGAGTTCATAGCCCAGGCCTTCAACGGTGCTGGCGATGGCCGTTTGCCAGCCCACGCGCACGCCCACTGCCGCTTCGGGCTGTGGCCTCGTCGGCTGCTGACGTTTGGCACCCGCGCCGTGACGCTGGGGCTTCATGCCTGCACTCTCGCGTTGAATTCCGCCTCGGACCAAACCTCATTCACTCCTGCCCGCCATCCACCAATCTGGATCGGCCAAAAAAAAAGGGCTGTCGATATCAGCCCACTCGTTTTCTCAAGCGCCCTGCTCTGTGTTTCTGTGGAGCTGGACAACCCGGGAAACCACGGATTATAGCGCTGCTTTCACTGCGGCTCAAGACGCTACAGTTGTTGCGAGGCCAGCGTGCCAGAATCGCCCCCGCTTCAAGATCACCTCAGGAGACACCATGGGTTTTCTCGCCGGCAAACGGCTGCTGATCACGGGCGTGCTGTCCAACCGCTCCATTGGCTACGGCATCGCACGTGCGTGCCGGGCCCAGGGTGCCGAGTTGGCGTTCAGTTACGTGGGTGAGCGCTTCAAAGACCGCGTGACTGAATACGCCGGCCATTTCGATTCCAAACTGGTCCTTGAATGTGATGTGTCGGACGACCATCACATAACGCGCGTGTTCACCGAACTGGCACAGACCTGGCCGCAGTTCGACGGCTTCGTGCACTCGATTGGTTTTGCGCCGCGTGAGGCCATTGCCGGTGAATTTCTGGACGGCATGACACGCGAGAATTTCCGCATCGCGATGGACATCTCGGCCTACAGCTTTCCGGCGCTGGCCAAGGCCGCCCTGCCCTACTTGCGCCCGCAAGCGGCGCTGCTGACGCTGACCTACCTGGGTTCATTGCGCGCCCTGCCCAACTACAACACCATGGGACTGGCGAAAGCGGCGCTTGAATCGAGCGTGCGCTACCTGGCGGCCAACCTGGGGCCCAAGGGCGTGCGCGTCAACGGCATCAGCGCCGGGCCCATCAAGACGCTGGCGGCCTCGGGCATCAAAGACTTTGGCAAGCTGCTGGGCGCAGTGGCCAGCGCATCGCCACTGGGCCGCAACGTCACCATCGACGATGTCGGCAACGTGGCGGCTTTTTTGTTGTCAGACCTGGCCGCCGGCGTTACGGCCGAGATCACCTATGTGGACGGCGGCTTCAGTCAGGCGATGATGGGGCTTTTGCCCACTAGCGACGTGTCGTAACCTGCTTCGCCGGCTGGCCGGTGTTTGCGGCTTCCGCAGCCTTTGCGGTCTTTGCGGTCTTTGCGGTGTTTGCAGCTTGCACCGCTTTCACGCTGGCCACCGCTTTTGCTGGTTTCGCTGTTTTGGCGCGTTTTGGGTGCGCATCAGCCAGCGCGTCTTCGCGTGTGCAGTCCACAAAGTAGCGGCGCTCGCCGGGCACTGAATCGTCTTCCACAAGGCCGTGCACATCAGTGTCAAAGCCCGGAAATGCGGCGTTGAATGAACGCGCGAAGCGCAGGTAGTCGACGATTTTCTTGTTGAAACGTTCACCCGGAATGAGCAGCGGAATGCCCGGCGGGTAAGGCGTCAGCAGACTGGTGGTGATGCGCCCTTCCAGGTCGTCGATGCCCACACGTTCGGTCTTGCGGTGCGCAATATGTGCAAACGCGTCGCTGGGTTTCATCGCCGGCTGCAGGTCGCTGAGGTACATCTCGGTCACCAGGCGTGCGATGTCGCCTTTGGCGTAGTGCTCGTGGATGGCCTGGCAGAGGTCCTTCAGCCCCATGCGTTCGTACTTGGGGTAAACGGCACAGAACTCGGGCAGGATGCGCCACATCGGCGCATTGCGGTCGTAGTCGTCTTTGAACTGCTGCAGCGCGGTCAGCAGCGTGTTCCAGCGGCCCTTGGTGATGCCGATGGTGAACATGATGAAGAAGGAGTAAAGGCCGGTCTTTTCGACCACCACGCCGTGTTCCACCAGGAATTTCGTGACGATGCTGGCTGGAATGCCAGATTCAGCAAATTCACCCGACATGCCCAGGCCCGGCGTGATGATGGTGCACTTGATCGGGTCGAGCAGGTTGAAACCTGGCGCCAGGTTGCCGAAGCCGTGCCAGTTGTCGCTGGCGTTCAGCACCCAGTCGTCGCTGCTGCCCAGGCCTTCAGGTGCCATGTGTTCAGGGCCCCAGACCTGGAACCACCAGTCCTTGCCAAACTCAGCGTCCACCTTGCGCATGGCGCGGCGGAAGTCCAGCGATTCAAGAATGCTTTCTTCCACCAGCGCCGGCCCGCCAGGCGCTTCCATCATCGCCGCAGCCACGTCGCAACTGGCGATGATGGCGTACTGCGGGCTGGTGCTGGTGTGCATCAGATAGGCCTCGTTGAAGAGGTGGCGGTCGAGTTTGCTTTCCTGCGCGTCTTGCACCAGCACCTGGCTGGCCTGGCTGATGCCGGCCAGCAGCTTGTGTGTGCTTTGCGTAGCAAACACCAGCTGGTTCTTGGGGCGCGGCCTTTTGCGGCCCATCGCGTGGAAGCTGCTGTAGAAAGTGTGGAAGGCCGCGTGCGGCAGCCAGGCCTCGTCAAAGTGCAGCGTGTCGATGTAACCATCGAGTGCGTGTTTGATGGTCTCGGTGTTGTACAAAACGCCGTCGTAAGTGCTTTGTGTCAGCGTCAGGATGCGCGGCTTGACGGTCGCCGCATCCACATGCGCCAGCAGCGGGTTGTTGGCAATCTTGCGGCGTATGGCGTCAGGCGAAAACTCGCTTTCCGGAATCGGCCCAATGATGCCGAACTGGTTGCGCGTCGGCGTCAAAAACACCGGCACCGCGCCGGTCATGATGATGGAGTGCAGGATCGAGACATGGCAGTTGCGGTCGACCACCACCACGTCCCCGGGCGCCACCGTGTGGTGCCACACCATCTTGTTGCTGGTGCTGGTGCCGTTGGTGACGAAGAAGCAGTGGTCGGCATTGAAGATGCGCGCCGCATTGCGTTCACTGGCCGCCACCGGGCCGGTGTGGTCGAGCAACTGGCCCAGTTCTTCAACCGCGTTGCAAACGTCGGCGCGCAACATGTTTTCGCCGAAAAACTGGTGGAACATCTGGCCCACCGGGCTTTTCAAAAAAGCCACGCCGCCACTGTGGCCCGGGCAGTGCCATGAATAACTGCCGTCTTGTGCGTAGTCCATCAGCGCCTTGAAAAACGGCGGCGCCAGGCCGTCGAGGTAACTCTTGGCTTCCCGGATGATGTGGCGCGCCACAAATTCCGGCGTGTCTTCGAACATGTGGATGAAGCCGTGCAACTCGCGCAACACATCATTGGGAATGTGCTGGCTGGTGCGGGTTTCGCCGTAGATGTAGATCGGGATCTCGGCGTTCTTGAAGCGGATTTCTTCGATGAACTTGCGCAGGTTCAGCACCGCCGGGTCGAGCTCGGGCCCGGGCGTGAACTCTTCGTCGTCGATGCTCAAGATGAAGGCGCTGGCGCGGCTTTGCTGCTGCGCAAACTGGCTCAGGTCGCCGTAACTGGTGGCGCCCAGCACTTCAAAACCTTCTTTTTCGATCGCCTGGGCCAGGGCGCGGATGCCCAGGCCCGAGGTGTTTTCCGAGCGGTAGTCTTCGTCGATGATGACGATGGGGAAACGGAAGCGCAGCATCACGGAGCCTTGGGTGTGAAGAGTCGGTGGCAAAGGAAAAAAGAGCGCGCAGTGTAGGGGCGCAGGCTGGCAACGGTGCGGCGCCGGTTTCCGGGTGCTGTTGTCGTGGCGCGATCGTCTGTGTCCACCAAGTTCGTGCGTGTGCTTTGCCGGTTTTTTGCGCGGTCTTCTGCACCGTCGTCTGCGCAGCCTCTATGTGCGGTCTCTTTGCGCGGACTCTTCGCCAAGCGGACTCTTCGCCAGCCCGGCTGGCTACACTGCGGCGCATCAACTCAACAACAGGAGACTGCCATGGACTGGAGCGCACCCACGCTGTGGTGGCTGGGCGCAGGCGTGCTGGTGGCGGCCGAACTGGCCACCGGCACCTTCTACCTGCTGATGGTGGCGCTGGGCGCGGCGGCCGGTGCTGCAGCCGCCCATGCGGGCTGGTCGGCCACCGCCCAGTGGCTGGCCGCCGCAGTCCTGGGCGCCGGCGCTACAGTGGCCTGGCACCTGCTGCGTGCACGCTTGCCACGCGCCGCACCGGCCGCGTCGAACCGTGACGTCAACCTCGACATCGGCCAAACGGTGTTGGTGCCCAACTGGCAGTCCGACGGCACGGCCCGGGTGGCTTATCGCGGCGCGCAGTGGCAGGTACGACTTGCGCCCGGCGCCGAAGCCGGCAGTGGCGAGCACACCATCGTGGCGCTGCACGGTAGTGAACTGCTGCTGACGCCGCTGGCGAAAACCGCACCTGTGATGACCCACAACTGAAAGCACCCCACCATGGAAATTGCACTCATCCTGGCCGTTATTGCCATCATCTTCATCGTGCGCACCTTCAAGATCGTGCCGCAGCAGCACGCCTGGGTGGTGGAACGCCTCGGCAAGTACGACCGCACGTTGACACCCGGCTTGAAACTGGTGATTCCTTTTGTTGACCGCGTGGCCTACAAACATTCGCTGAAGGAAGTGCCACTGGACGTACCCAGCCAGGTCTGCATCACCAAAGACAACACGCAGTTGCAGGTGGACGGCATCCTGTACTTCCAGGTCACCGACCCCATGCGGGCCAGTTACGGCAGCAGCGACTACATCGTGGCCATCACGCAATTGGCGCAAACCACGCTGCGCAGCGTGGTGGGCAAGATGGAACTGGACAAGACCTTTGAAGAGCGCGCGATGATCAACGCCGGTGTCGTCAACTCGCTGGACGAAGCGGCGCTGAACTGGGGCGTGAAGGTGCTGCGTTATGAAATCAAGGACCTCACGCCACCGGCGGCGATCCTGCATTCGATGCAGGCGCAGATCACCGCCGAACGCGAAAAGCGCGCGTTGATTGCCGCATCAGAAGGCCGCCGGCAAGAGCAGATCAACATTGCCACCGGCGAGCGTGAAGCTTCCATTGCACGGTCTGAAGGCGAAAAGCAGGCCGAGATCAACAAGGCGCAAGGCGAGGCTGCAGCCATCACGTCGGTGGCCGAAGCGACGGCAGACGCCATTCGCAAAATTGCGGCGGCCATTCAGCAGCCTGGCGGCGAACAGGCGGTGCAGCTGAAGGTGGCTGAAAAAGCGGTGGACGCTTATGGCCAACTGGCGCGCACCAACAACACGATGATCGTGCCTGGGCACATGGGCGAAGTGGCCGGCCTGATCGGCACCGCGATGGCGCTCTTCAATGGTGGCGTCGCGCCCGGCACAGGTGGGCGACCCGGCAGCGGACCTGGCGCCAGCACGGTGATCAAGTCGTCCTGACACCCTGACCTGCGCAGACTGGCAGTGCCCCATGGACCGCAAAAAAGCCTTGAACGTGCTGGGCACCGCCTTGATGCCCTGCTCATACGACCCACTGACCGGCTGGTACCGTGATGGCTGCTGCCACACCGGCGCCGACGACACCGGCAGCCATGTGGTGTGCGCCAAGATGACGGTGGAGTTCCTGAATTTCCAGTTCGAGCGTGGCAATGACCTCATCACGCCGCGCCCCGAGCACCGCTTCAAAGGCCTGAAACCCGGCGACCGCTGGTGCGTGTGCGCGCTGCGCTGGCGCGAGGCCTATGAATACGGCTGTGCACCCCCGGTGGTGATGGAGTGCACGCACCAGCGTGCATTGGAATACGTGTTGGTGGACTGGCTGCGCAAGCACAGCCTGGCATCTGCCGTTTGACATGCCGTTTGACATGCCGTTTGGCATGCCGTTTGGCACCAGCCGCCCCGGGCTAGAATTCCCGGCTCCGCACGGAAGGATGGATGAGCGGTTTAAGTCGCACGCCTGGAAAGCGTGTGGGGGTTAACAGCCCCCCGCGGGATCGAATCCCGCTCCTTCCGCCAACGCACCACAGATGCGGGCCCCTCGAGGGCCCGTTTTCATAGGTAAAACGGCTTCCAGGCTGTCCCGCCTGTTCCCACTGAATCCCGCTCAATCTCACCGTTAGGGGGTAGGTAAGGGGTACAAATAGGCGCTACAGCCGCTCGCATGCCAAAAAAAGCGCGGGAAATGCCGCCGCAGGAAGTGCGCCGGCCGAACCAGCCCGGACGCTGGAGTGTGGGTGGCACCGATGGTTAGCCCGAGTTTGTCATTTGGCTCGGCCGTCTTCAATGAAATCAACATCTTATTCTAGTGAGCGTTCAAGATGAGTTTATCTGTGGCATGCTATCGGTCGCCCTTAGTGATCGGAGCCTGCCATGGCAAGACGAAGACTGGCGGACACAAGAATAAGATGTTGATTTCATTGAAGACGGCCGAGCCAAATGACAAACTCG
>JAYUPP010000440.1:0-2767 GCA_043760045.1 Betaproteobacteria bacterium | reverse complement strand
TGCTGAAGAGCGGTGAAGTTGACGGCTGGCCGTGGCTGCTGATGACGCAGCTGCAGGGCCAGCCGCTGACGGCCGTGTGGCCTGCGCTCGATGAAGCGCAAAAGTGCAAGCTGCTGGCAACATTGGGCGCGCTGGCGGCGCAGGTGCATGCAATGCCCGTTGGCGATATGGCGCACCACGCGCCGCCCTGGCAGGACTTCATCGCCGGCCAGCGCAGCCTATGCCACGCCCGCCAGCAGCGCACCGGCTTACCGCCGCACTTGCTGCAACAGCTGGATTCCTTTGTGGCGGGGCCGCTGCCCGAAGGCCCACCGGTGATGCTGACTGGCGAATACACGCCAATGAACCTGCTGGCCCATGAGGGGCGCCTGTGCGGCATGTTTGACTTCGGCGACGGCCTGGTGGGCCCGCGTGAATACGACTGGCTGGGGCCGTTGGCGTTTTTCTGTGCTGGTGATGCGGCACGGTGCGACGCCTTTTTCAGCGGCTGCGGCGCGCGCCCCAGGCCAGCAGAAAAGCTGTCGTTGCTGCGCCTGCTGCTGCTGCACCGCTACAGCTGCCTGCGTGCTCAGATTGCGCACCCGGGCTGGCAAGAGGCACACAGTTTTGCAGCGCTTGCAGCCTTGATCTGGCCCAACTGAGTGCCGATGCAATCTGCAAGGTTGAGCTCGATCGAATTTATTTCGGGCTGCCCGTTCATTTGCGGCCAAGACGTTTTCAAGCTCACGCTCACGCCGCCGCTTCCAGCCCGCTTTCAAAATGGGCACGCATCAAGCGGGCCGCTGCAGCGCCGTCTTTGGCTGCCAGCGCTTTCATCAGCGCCCGGTGTTCGGACAGTGACTCGGCCATGCGGCCCTGTTTCAGCAGCGAATGGTGGCGGTTGAGTTTCATCACCTTGCGCAGGTCGTTCACCATCTGTGCCGCCCAGCGGTTGCCGGCCATCTGCAGCAGAGCCATGTGAAAGCGCTCGTTGGTGGCAAAAAACGCGTCACGCTGGCGCACCTGTTTTTCCAGCCGTTCATGAAGCTGGTTCAGCTCTGCCCGCTGCTCGGCGCTGGCGTGGGCGGCCACCTGCGCTGCAGCGTCGCTTTCCAGCAGCGCCAGCAGGTGATAAACCTGCGTCACGTCGCTGCGCGACATCTCGGTGACGTAAGCGCCGCGGCCCACCTTCATCGTCACCAGGCCTTCCACTGCCAGCACCTTCAGCGCCTCGCGCATGGGCGTGCGGCTGATGCCGTAGGCGGCAGCGAGCTTGACCTCGTCGATCCAGCTGCCGGGTTGCAGTTCGCGCGCAAAGATCTGCTGGCGCAGCCGGTCGGCCACGTCTTGATAAAGCGCGCGGCGGGGCAGCGGTGGGGCGACAGATGCAAGCGTGGACACGGGTGCTGCAGCAGAGGTTGCGGCGCGTGGCTTGAACAGCCGAAGCGACTGGTTTTTGAATTTATAATTATGCATAATCGTGAGCGGGAGGCAAGAGCCGTGGTCCGATGTACCGATGTACCGATGTACCGATGTACCGATGTACCGATGTACCCGTGGACCTGCGGACTGCAGACTGCACACCGCACACCGCTGACCGCTGACCCGCCATGAGGAGCACCGCCATGACCGCCACCCAGGGCCAGCAGAGCCAAACAGCCCCAGCCCCAGCCGCACCCGCACCCGCACCCGCTGCCAGGCTGGAAGACTGGGCGCGTGCAGCTGCCAAGTCCGCACCGGGAGGCGACGTATCAGCGCTGAACTGGGTCACGCCCGAAGGCATCGTCGTCAAGCCGCTGTACACCGCTGCCGACACCGCAGGCCTGCCGCACACCCATTCATTGCCGGGCTTCGAGCCCTTTGTGCGCGGCCCGCAAGCCACGATGTACGCAGTGCGGCCGTGGACCATTCGCCAGTACGCAGGTTTTTCAACCGCCGAAGACAGCAACGCGTTTTACCGTCAGGCGCTGGCCGCTGGCGGGCAGGGTGTCAGCGTGGCATTCGATTTGGCCACGCACCGCGGTTACGACAGCGACCACCCGCGTGTCACTGGCGACGTCGGCAAGGCCGGGGTGGCCATCGACAGCGTCGAAGACATGAAGATTCTGTTCGGTGGCATCCCGCTGGACAAGGTGAGTGTCAGCATGACGATGAATGGCGCTGTGCTGCCAGTGCTGGCTGCTTATGTGGTGGCGGCGGAAGAGCAGGGCGTGGCACAGAACCAGCTGAGCGGCACCATCCAGAACGACATCCTGAAGGAGTTCATGGTCCGCAACACCTACATCTACCCGCCCGAACCTTCGATGCGCATCGTCGCCGACATCATCGAATTCACTGCGCAGCAGATGCCGAAGTTCAATTCCATCAGCATCAGCGGTTATCACATGCAAGAGGCCGGCGCCAACCAGGCGCTGGAACTGGCTTTCACGCTGGCCGATGGTGCTGAATACGTGAAGACCGCCATCGCCAAGGGTCTGAACGTGGACGACTTTGCCGGCCGCCTTTCGTTCTTCTGGGCCGTCGGCATGAACTTCTATCTGGAAGTGGCCAAGATGCGCGCGGCGCGTTTGCTGTGGACGCGCATCATGAAAGGCTTCGGCGCGCAGAAACCCAAGAGCCTGATGCTGCGCACCCACTGCCAAACCAGCGGCTGGAGCCTGACCGAACAAGACCCGTACAACAACGTGGTGCGCACCACCATCGAAGCCATGGCCGCCGTGTTTGGTGGCACCCAAAGCCTGCACACCAACAGCTTTGACGAGGCCATCGCGCTGCCCACCGAATTCAG
>JAYUPP010000439.1:0-2769 GCA_043760045.1 Betaproteobacteria bacterium | reverse complement strand
GCGTAGGCGCCCACCGGTATCAGCGCGATATCAAAACCACCGCCGCTGGCCTGGCGGCTGGCAAAACGCTGTGCGATGTCGGCGAAGTCGGGGCTGTAACCGGTGTCGCCCGCGAAGAACAGGTGCGCGTCAGGCGCAAACACCGCCCAGCCGCCCCACAGGGTGTGCATGCGGTCGGTCAGGCCGCGCCCCGACCAGTGCTGCACCGGCGTCATCACCACGTCCACCGTGCCGATGCGGTGCTGTTGCCACCAGTCCATTTCAATCACTTGGTCGATGCCCAGATGGTTGGCCCAGGCTTTCAGGCCCAGCGGCACCAGAAACTGCGGCGGCCCGCCGGGCTGCGCGTTCAGCGCTTGCAGCGTGGGCGCGTCGCAGTGGTCGTAGTGGTTGTGCGAAACCACCACCAGGTCGATGCGCGGCAACTGCGCCAGCGACAAGCCGGGCGGATGCGCCCGCTGCGGCCCGGCGAATGACACCGGTGACGCACGTTCAAAAAAGATGGGGTCGGTCAGGATGTTCAAGCCACCCACCTGCGCCAACACCGTGGCGTGGCCGACCCAGGTCACGGCCGGCTGCATGGCCGCGCCGGCGGTGGCGTTGCCGGTGATGAACGCCAGGTCGGCCGCGACGCGGGGTGTGGGCGTCGAGGGTGGCGGCGGCAACCCGTGCCGCACCGCATGCCAGCGCCAGCGCAAAAAGTCGGCCAGCCCGCGCGGCGCGAAGTCCATGTAGTTGTTCTGGAAGCCGCCCGGCCGGTGGTGCGGAGGCAAGGCTTTTGCCGGGGCTTCCTGGGCCTGTGCGGCCAATCCCGTCAGCATAAGCGCGGCCAGGGTGGCAAGTGCAGACACCATATTCAGCAACAAGGCAGGCATGCCTGAATGATTGCAGCAGTGCAGGCCCGCCGCTCCCGTCGGGGTATGCGCAGGGCGTGCGCGTCCATCGGCGCAGCCGCGCTGCTGTGGGCCATTTTCCACGCTTGCGCCAGCTCTTGGCCGAAGGCTTCGGGTTTCTTCGTATAATCGACTGGCTTTGCTGACCACATCTGAACCCAACAAGCCCCTGACGCAGGCTGAAGCGCAGGCGCTGCGCAAGCTGGACCCGCCGCTGTCACCTTGGCGGGTGTTGCGGGTGCAAATGGGTGTGGGTGTGGTGGTGGCGCTGCTGGCAGTGGTCATCACGGGCAAACAAGGGGCTGGGTGGTCGGCGCTTTACGGTGCGGCCACGGTGGTGGTGCCGGGTGCTTTATTGGCGCGCGGCATGACCAGCAAGCTCACAAGCATGTCGCCTGCCAGCAGCGCTGTCAGCTTCATGTTGTGGGAGATGGTGAAGATAGCGGTTGCTGTGGTCATGCTCGCGCTGGCGCCGCAAATCGTGCAGCCTCTCAGCTGGCCGGCGTTGCTGGTGGGCCTGGTGGTGTGCATGAAGGTTTATTGGGTCGCGCTGCTGTGGCGCGGCCGGCGTTGAATTTAACGGCCCGGGCCACGAGATACAGAGTTACAGAAGCTTCTCAAAAAAAGCGCAGACCCTTCAGAGCACCGATTCTTTAAAACACAAGCATGGCAGCACCCACCGGCAACGAACTCACCTCAGGTGACTACATCCTTCACCACCTGCAGCACCTGCAGGCCGGCAAGGGTTTCTGGACCTTTAATCTCGATTCCATCTTCTACTCGGTGCTGCTCGGCGTCCTTGGCAGTTGGTTGTTATGGCGCGTGGCCAAAACCGTGACGTCGGGCGTGCCCGGCCGCACCCAGGCGGCGGTGGAGTTTTTGGTCGAAATGGTGGACAGCCAAGCCAAGGGCATCGTGCACAACGCCGAAAGCCGCAAGCTCGTGGCCCCACTGGCGCTGACCGTATTCATCTGGGTCTTCCTGATGAACTTGATGGACATGCTGCCAGTGGATTTGTTGCCCTCCATCTGGCATGTGGCCGGCCCCGCAGTAGGCGCCAAAGACTACATGCGTGTCGTGCCCACGGCCGACCTGTCGGTGACGATGGCGTTGTCGCTCACCGTGCTGCTGCTGTGCATCTACTACAACATCAAGATCAAAGGCGCGGGCGGCTGGCTGCATGAGCTGCTGTCGGCGCCGTTTGGTGCCGCCTGGTATCTGGCGCCGTTCAACTTCATGATGCAGATGATTGAATTCGTGGCCAAAACCGTGAGCCACGGCATGCGGTTGTTCGGCAACATGTTTGCTGGCGAATTGATCTTCATGTTGATCGCGCTGATGGGCGGCGCGTGGTTCAGCGCGGTGGGTTTGCCGCTGGCGCTGGGCCATGTAATAGCCGGCACGGCCTGGACCATCTTCCACATTTTGATCATCGTGCTGCAGGCCTTTGTGTTCATGATGTTGACGCTGGTCTACATCGGCCAGGCCCACGACAAACACTGAACGCCGTCGCGCTTTTTCCCTGGTTCTCTGTTTCTCTTTTTCTGTTCGTCCCCGTTTTCTTTTTTTACCCCTTCCCTTCTGGAGCAAATAAATGGAAGTCATCAGCTTTGTCGCCCTGGCCTCGGGCCTGATCATCGGCCTGGGTGCCGTTGGCGCTTGTATCGGCATTGGCATCATGGGCAGCAAGTACCTTGAAGCGGCGGCACGCCAGCCTGAACTGATGGGCGAACTGCAAACCAAGATGTTTTTGCTGGCTGGCCTGATCGACGCCGCCTTCATCATCGGCACCGGTATCGCGCTGTGGTTCGCCACCACGAACCCCTTCCTGGCCCAGATCGCCCAGTTGCCGAAGTAATCATTCTTCGGTTTGGCG
>JAYUPP010000438.1:0-2770 GCA_043760045.1 Betaproteobacteria bacterium | reverse complement strand
TCTTGTTGGGCGCAAACACGATGGCCGGCCGGCCCAGCCGGGCGATCACATTGGCCATCGTGAAGGTCTTGCCCGAGCCGGTCACACCCAGCAGCGTCTGGTAGGCCAGGCCGTCGTTGATGCCCTCCACCAGCAGCTCGATGGCCTGGGGCTGGTCGCCGGCCGGCGGGTAGGGCTGGAACAGCTGGAAGGGCGAATCGGGGTAGCTGACAAACACCCCCTCGGCCGCCGTGCCGGCCGAGGCGGGCTCGTTGGCGGCGTCCAGCGCCAGTTGGTGGGCCACGGCCACTGGCAGTGAAGGCAGGCTACTCAGGTCCGGCATCGGGCAATCCCTTTAAACAGGGCACGCAGGCCCTAAAATCCACGGTATGCGCCCACCGCCAATGGGCCGGCGGGCAACCCAGCAGGTTAGCGCACCCCGGCCCGCCTTGCCGGCGCCTACATCGCCCGGCCCGTCCTTGCCCGCTGCCCCAGCCCACGCTGCTGCCACCGTCACTTCAGGAATCTTCTGCCATGTCGCTTTTTGCCGCCGTTGAACTGGCCCCACGTGACCCGATCCTGGGCCTGAACGAGCAGTTCAATGCCGACCCCAACCCGGCCAAGGTCAACCTGGGCGTGGGCGTTTACTTTGACGAGGCCGGCAAGCTGCCGCTGCTGGCCTGCGTGCAGGCGGCCGAGCAGCGGTTGAACGACGCCCACCAGCCGCGCGGCTACCTGCCCATCGACGGTATCGCCGCCTATGACAAAGCGGTGCAACACCAGGTGTTTGGCGCCGACAGCCCCCTGCTGGCGGCCAAGCGGGTGGCCACGGTGCAGGCCCTGGGCGGCACCGGTGGCCTCAAGCTGGGCGCCGATTTCTTGAAGAAGCTCAACCCCGGCGCCACGGTGCTGATCAGCGACCCGAGCTGGGAAAACCACCGCGCGCTGTTCACCCATGCCGGCTTCCCGGTGGCCTCCTATGGCTACTACGACGCCGACGCCCGGGGCGTCAAGGTCGACGCCATGCTGGCCGACCTGGGCGACGCCGCGGCCGGCAGCATCGTGGTGCTGCATGCCTGCTGCCACAACCCCACCGGCTACGACATCAGCCCGGCCGGCTGGGACCGGGTGATCGCGGTGGTCAAGGCACGCGGCCTGGTGCCGTTTCTCGACCTGGCCTACCAGGGCTTTGGCGACGGCATTGCCGAGGACGGCGCGGTGGTGCGGCAGTTCATCGCGGCGGACGTCGACTTTTTCGTCGCCACGTCCTTCTCCAAGAGCTTTTCGCTCTATGGCGAGCGGGTGGGCGCGCTCAGCGTGGTTTGCAGCAGCGCTGATGACGCGGCCCGGGTGTTGTCGCAGCTGAAAATCACCATCCGCACCAATTACAGCAACCCGCCCACCCACGGCGCGCAAGTGGTGGCCACGGTGCTGGACACGCCCGCGCTGCGCACGCAATGGGAGGCCGAGCTGGCTGGCATGCGCCTGCGCATCCAGCAAATGCGCAGCCTGCTGCTGGACAAGCTCAATGCCAGGCTGCAGGCGGCCGGCGTGCAGCAGGATTTCTCATTCATCACCCGCCAGCGGGGCATGTTCAGCTACTCGGGCCTGAGCAAGCCACAGATGGAGCGGCTGCGCAGCGAGTTCGGCGTCTACGGCGTGGACTCAGGCCGCATCTGCGTGGCCGCGCTCAACACCCGCAACATCGGTTACGTGGTCGATGCCATGGCCCGTGTGATCCAAGCCTGAGCCCGGTCGCGACCCTCTGCAAACCCGGCTGTGCGCCGGGTTTGTGCTTCCTGGCCCCCGGCGCCCTGTCCGCCGGGTGACAAAGCCCGACAACTACAACGGCGAATACGTGTTTCTCCAGGGCTGCAAGCGGTCTCGGGCGTGCAATATTCAGTGAACTGATCCATAATTGCTGCACTGCACAAATTCTTGCGTTGTTTGTCAGGTTCCGCTCAGGCGGACCGCTACATGATGGCAACCAGGGCAAACAGCCCACCCCAACTTGCGGAGACCGTCCCCCCATGCTTTACCAGATGTATGAGACCCAACGTGCGCTGATGGCGCCGTTCTCAGAGTTCGCCAGCGCGTCGGCCAAGCTCTACAACCACCCGCTGTCGCCTTTCACCCACAAGCCATTGGCGCTGCGGGTATCGGCTGGGCTCGATTTGATGAACCGGCTGGCCAAGGACTATGAAAAGCCCGAGTTCGGCATCCGCAGTGCCAGCGTCGATGGGGTGGACGTGGCAGTGCAAGAGCAGGTGCAGATCACCAAGCCGTTTTGCCGCCTGTTGCGCTTCAAACGTTTTACTGACAATCCGGCGGTGCTGGAAACGATGAAGACCCAGCCTACCGTGCTGGTGGTGGCGCCGCTGTCGGGCCACCACAGCACGCTGCTGCGGGAAACCGTCAAGGTGCTGCTGCAAGACCACAAGGTGCTGATCACCGACTGGACCGACGCCCGCACCGTGCCGCTGGAAGCTGGCCCGTTCCACTTGAACGACTACGTCGCTTACGTGCAGGAGTTCATCCGCTTCGTCGGCCCCGAGGTCAACGTGATCTCAGTCTGCCAGCCCACCGTACCGGTGCTGGCCGCCGTGTCGCTGATGGCCACGCATGGTGAGTTCACGCCACGCACGCTGACGATGATGGGCGGCCCGATCGACGCCCGCAAATCACCGACAGCGGTGAACAACCTGGCCACGACCAAAAGCTACGAATGGTTTGAGAACAATGTGATCTACCGGGTGCCGAGCAATTTTGCCGGCGTTGGCCGCCGCGTCTA
>JAYUPP010000437.1:0-21494 GCA_043760045.1 Betaproteobacteria bacterium | reverse complement strand
TTGGTCAATGCAAAACACCCACAGGAGCCGCCCCATGGCCGACTACATCGAGAACGTCCGCAGCTACGCACCCTCTGCCCAAGAGGCGGCTGTGGCCAGCATCGTGAAGTACTGCGGCATTGCGCTGCGCAACAAAGACTCGTCGCTGGTGTCGGCCAGTGACGCCGCCGAACTGGCCACCGTGCGCGACGGTTTTGCCGCCAAAAAGCTCGGCCTCAGCGCCGAAGCTGCCGAAGCCGGCATCGCCAAGGTGGTGGCCAAAATGAAAGCTGAAAAGCAGAAAAGCCGCGTCACCTTCTATTACTTGCTGGCCGAAGCCACCGGCACGCTGGACAAGCTGGGCTGATCGCCACCTGCAAAACTGGGAGTCAAAGAAAAAGAGGCCCCAAGGCCTCTTTTTTTTGGTCAGTCAGGCGCGCTCAGGAACAGCTGTTGTTGCCGCTGCCCGACCCATTGCCGCTGCCTGAACCGTTGCCGTGGCCGTGCCCGTGGCCGTGCCCGTGGCCATGCCCGTGGCCATGACCGCGGCCATGACCGCGGCCGTGACCGCGGCCGTGGCCCCTGCCCTTGCCCTTGCCATGTTTCTTGCCGCCGCCGCCGCTAACCATTGTCATTTCTTCGAGTGTCAGAACGCGCATAACTGTCTCCAAAGTTTCAGGATTGTTACCAGACTGTCTGATGTGTGAAATCTTGTTTCGCAGCGTTAAGTTGCAGGAACAATGCAAGGTAGGCTGTTACTCAAAATCAGTGCAACACAAGCCAGACAAATGCACTTTATGGAAGCTGCTGGTGAGCCGAAATCCAGGGAATCAGGGGGGGTGCGTGTAACGCTGCGAAGCGCAGAACACGACGGGTCGTTCACGAAGCACTAACTCGTAACTTGACGGTTGCGTTAAAAAACGCAATTGCTTTCAATTCTTCGCAGTTACGCATCACACGTTCGCTTACAGAACGAAGCCCCAGAATCGCGGGCGCTCAGCAAAGGACCTGAATCCCGGCCTGCCATGAAACCAAAAACCGCACCACCCCATGAACCCGCGAACGCCAGCCGTTTCGCAATGACCGAAGAATGGTGTTTGATGGGCCCGCGGCATTTGGACGAAATGCTGCGGCTGGTGGAGTCTTTTGGCGTTACGGGCCCGGGCACCGACCGCCACAGCGTGTCAAGTCGCTGGCGCCAGGCCTACCAAGAATATGAGCGGCTGGCCGTCAGCGAAGCCGGTGCCGCCGACCGGCCGCAGGTCAAGCCGCTGCCCAAGGCGATGGCAGCCCACGTCCAGCGCTTGATTGAATTGCCGGGTGTGCAGCGCACCTTTTCTACCGTGCCCGTGGCCTTTGGCATGGTTGAACTTGAAAAGCTGATGGTGTCTCAGTACTCCATGACCAAGGCTGTCGTGGACCATGTTCGCCAGGCGCCCGCAACCCTGCGCTCAGCGAAACGATTTGCCGAACTGTGTTTGCCATTGGCGCCCATTGCCGCCAACTTCAAGGTGGCCGGCCGCGGCAAGCGTGAATTCACTTTTGTGGCCGACACCCACGACATGCGATTTCTGGGCGCCAAACTTCTGCATCCAGCTCAAATTACCGATCTCGACATCAGGGGGCAGCCGCAATCGGTGCTGGCACTGGCGCTGGGTTACAGCACCAATGCGTTGAATGTGGTGCGCTTCAATGATCGTTTGGTGTTGAACAACGGGCACCACCGGGCGTTTGCCTTGCGCGCCATGGGCGTCACGCATGCACCGTGTTTGATCCAGGTGTGTGCATCAAGCAGCGACCTGCAGCAAGTGGCGATGGAAGAGGTTGTGAATGAAGCCGACCTGTATTTCGATGCCCCCAGGCCGCCGCTGCTGCGCGACTTTGCCAACCCCGCCCTCATGCAGTCTTACCAGGCACCCCGGCGGTGGCGGCAGGTGACGGTGAAGATCACCGTGGAGAGCCAGCTTCTGGCCCTGTGATGGCGCGCTGCGACGCCCTGCCCAAAGCGCTGTGAGCAGCCCGGTGCGACCACCCTGGAGAAAAAAATGAACGAAGCTGCTGACGTGTTGGAGGCGGTGCGCAAGGCCATGCCCCCGCGCTGCCCGGCGCAGCGGCTGGTCGTCGAGGGCCTGCAGCTCGAGGTCAGGGCCGTGGACCGCGCGCTGCTGCGCTGGGTGCAGACCTTCATGCACCCGCTGGGGGCGCAGCGGCGCCAGCGCAGCGACCAGCACTACGCCGTCACTTACCTGCATGACGACGAACTTTTGCTGTGGGTCTTGCGCCAGTTGCGCGACTTTGAACTGGTGCGGGTGCACCGCTACGGCAGCGACAGTTTTGTGCGCCGGGTGTGTTTGTCGGCGCAGGCCGTGTTGTATTGCGACCCCGACGAGGGGCTGGTCTGGATCAGTGCACTCGACACCCGCACCGTGCACATCGTGGCTTCTAGCCGCACCCGTTACCCCACCTTGGCGCTGGCCCGTGTGGTGGGCGAGGTGCTCACGCGTTACCTCGCCGAACAAGGCTGGACGCTGTTTCATGCGGGCGCCATGGCCGCGCCGGGTGGTGCGCTGATGGTGGTGGGTTATTCGGGCGCCGGCAAAACCACATTGCTGCTGGCGTTGATGTGTGGTGGGCTGGCCTTGATTGCCAACGAGATGTTGTACGTGCGCAGCGGCGCCCGGGGTGTGCAGGTGCTGAACTACCCCAAGCCGATTGCCATTGGGCTGGGCACGCTGTTGCAACTGTCCGGCGTGGCCAGCCTGGTGCAGTCACATGAAGAGCTGCTTTACCCGCGGCTGCGGTTCAGCATGCGCAGCCTGATGCAAACACCGCGTGCGGACTGGCCCGGCCTGGACGACAAACTTCAGCTGCTGTCGGGCGAACTCAGCACGCGGCTGGGCGCGCCGCCCGCGCAAGCCGGTGGCACGCTGCGCGCCGTGGTGGTGCCCAAAGTCAGCAAAACCGCGCTGGCCCTGACGGTGCGGCCCCTGGCCAGCGAGAAGGCTGCAAAAGTGCTGGCAGGCAACCACATCGGGCTGGATGAAAACAGCAAACATCCGCCCTGGATGGAGCTGGCTTTTGGCCCGCCCAACACCGCCGGCAACGCGCAGTTGCTGGCGCAACTGGCACAACTGCAGCCCTTGCAAATGGGTTTTGGACTGGCGGCTGAAGTGCCGGAAAACACCTTGGCCTGCGCGCCTGCATTGATGTCGGCGTTGCGCCAGGTTTCATGATCCGGGGCAGCGCGCCGGATCAGGGAACCCTGCCACATTAACTTTCGTGATGCGTGGCGGCGCAGTGCCCAAACTAGCGCAGCGCCTGCTGCTCCAGCTTCACCACTTTTTGCTCTTCTTTCCACCACGACAGCAGGTCTTGCAGGTCTTCGGGCATCTTGTCGTAAACACCCTGCGGCAAACGCAACGGCGGCTGTTTGCCGTAGTTGGCATAGTCATGGAACCAGGGGCGGTTGAAGATCAGCGTGAGGATGGGCCGCACGACGTCTGAGCGGTTGCCCAAACCGCGGTGCGCGCAGCGGTAGTCGTTCAGCAAACAAGAGCCCAGGGGCGCCATCGGGTCTTGGTGGCCCAGTGCCTCAGACGCATCGGTGCGCACTTTGTGCGAGCCTTTGTAGAAACGGGTGGTGCCGGTGTAGGCGTCCAGCGGCACCAGCGGGATGATGATTTGCGCTGCGAAGGGTGGCACCGTGAAGTGATGCGGGGTGCCCGGAAACAGCGAAGGGTGGTCTTTGTGCAGCCGCTGGTCGCGGCTGCCGGGCAGCGAGATCACGGCCGTGAAGGCGCCCAGCACCACTTCGTCGCCCAGCACCTTTTTGATGATCGGCAGCACGGTGGCCGAGCCCAGCAACTGGGGGTCGTCAAACGGGTCTTCAATATCCACCGTCAGCATGTAGCGGCGGTCGCCCACATGCAGCGCGTCGGGGTGGTTGTCGGTCTGGAAGTAGGCTGAATAGCGCTCAAAAAAGCGTTTCTGCAGCTTCTGGATCAAGGCCACCGGGAACGCGTTGTCAATTTGCACGATGCCGTATTTGTCAAACAGCTCGGCGCCCAGCGCCGCCAGTTCGGGCCGCTGGCGGCCTGCTTCGGCGTCGCCAGCGTCATAACGCACGATGGGCACCTGGCTGCGCACGGCAGCGTCGCGGCGCAGGCTGCGTATGACGCCGATGCGCTGCAGCGCCGCCTGGCTGTCGGCCAGGCTGGCGTCGAGCGCCAGCGCTTTGTTCAGCGCGCGTGCAGCGCCTGGCAGGTCCAGCCGCGCCAGGCGCAGCTCACCCAGCATCTGCTGCGCGGTGGCATCTTGCGGCGCCCGGCGCGCCACATGCTGCAGCAGTTGTTCGGCCAGCGCCGCGTCGCCTTCGTTCCGGCACGCCACCGCCATGCGCGTGTACAGCGCCAGCTCGGCCGGGTTGTGCGCCACCAGGTCTTGCAGCAAGGCCCTGGCGCGGCGCCAGTCACCACTTGCTTCGTAACTGGCCGCGCGCGCCCGCGCCACGGCCGGGTTTTTGGTGGCCAGCAGATCGCACAAGTCCAGCAAGTTGGTGATGCGGTCCTGCACCGTGTCCTGGATGTCGTAGCGGTTGTTTTCATCCGGGAACTGCGCAAAGTTCAGGATGAACTGCAGCATGCCGGCGCAGATGCTGGCCGGCAGTGCACGCAGCAGCGTGGCGCGGCTGGCGTAGCCGGCTGCCGACAGGGCGCGCACATAGGCCTGCACCGACTTGTAGGCCGGGGTGTGGGACTGCGCCTGTGCTGCAGCGCTGCCCGACAGCAAGATGATGGGCCGCGTGCAGCCGCTGAACATGCCGTGCAGCGACAGGCCAGCAGGCCCCACGCTGGCGTCGTCCCAGTCCATCAGCACACATTGGCCGTTTGCGCCAATGGCGGCGTTGGGTGGGCGCAGGTCGCCGTGGTTGATGGTGCTCGGCAGCTCAGCCGCCGGGGCGATGAAGTCGGCCAGCACGCCGGCGTAACCCTGCAGCAGTCGCAGCGCATGGGCTGCGCCTTCCGCACCCAGAAAATATTCGGCCTGCACCTGGCCCGGCACCGGCGTCACTTCTGCCGCCGGTTTCAGGAAGTTCAGCAAGCGCTGTGGCAGGCTGGCCAGCTGGGCGTGCGGCAGTGCAGCCAGCAAGGCGGCGTCGCCTGCCGCATCAGCCTGCAGCCGGGCGTAGCCGCGCATCAGGGTCAGCAGCTCGGCGTCGGGTGAGTCGTAGTCCAGCGTGCGCCCGCCGTGGTCCGCACTCAGCAGCCAGCCCTGGCCTGCGTCATGCGCCAGCACGGTGGGTATGTGTTGCGCAAATCGCTGCGCCAGCTGCTGCGTGCTGGCGGCCATGGCGGCGTGGCTGGGCGGCAGCAGCTTCAGATAGGCCCGTGCTGCCGGCCCCGGCGCCGCTGCGGCGTGGGCGCTGTTTTTGCCGGTTGCCGGGGGCGCCAGCTCCAGCCGGTAGGTGGTGGCCCAGACGGCCTGGCTGACGCGCTCAACAGGGCCAAATGCAAAGGTCTTGGCTGCCCACGCCAGGGCCATGCCGTCGGCGCCGAATTTGTCCAGGTCTCGTGTGCCCATGTGGCTGCTCCATCTGTGTTGTGGTGTCGGTGTGAAGGGGTGACTGCGATCGAGCCCTTGCGGTGGCTGGAAATTATCAAGAACGGGGCACGCTTGCAGCCGGGCCTTTAGCGCAACTAAAGCACCGCTGTTTGTCAACTAAACCACAGCCCGGGCCCGCACAGCCACCCGGTGCGTGCGCGCACGCGGCTGCTGTCCATTAAGACCACGGTTTGAGGCTGAGCCTGGCCCGGTTCTGTAATGCCCCAGCATCGATGTTCGAATCGTGGTTATGGCATTCCATGGCCCCCCCTTTCCGCCTTTTCGTAAATCGGGCCCCTTATATGAAGGGAGCACTGCCGGACTGTCGTGATCAAAACCCCTTAATCACGGGATCTTAATGTAACCACCACCCACACAACCTTCGGTGCGGGTTTTATCTGAGCGCCTGTAACGTAAAGTCAAGTTTTGTAATCGGATGCTGTGACGGGGCTGGTGAATCGAGGCCCACCCATACAGCCACTGCCGAGGGAAACGGACCTTGTGCGCTGATCCAGCGGCCTTGCAATCACGGCTTGTCAAGCGTGCTTGCACGCAGGACACGGCGCTCGAATGAAAATAGATGTAACGGCAGTGGAAACTATTGCCCGCTGACAGCGCCGAACTTGAAACTTGTTGTTTCAATTGGCAGAGCTGCGCAAACCAGCAAAACGCTTTGGTGGATAAACAGCCAGCAGTCTGAATTTTCTGCAAACATGACATTTTTCATGTTTGCCTCGATAGCGGGTCGCTGTCCCCATGGACGCGGGGATGTGGTCGCTGCTTCCGGCATCTAGGATATGGTTTCAGTTTGGGCGAACAACTCCTCAATGGTTTGTTCGGCTGCGCTGCTCGGTTTCGGCATCGGTAATTTCTGCCGGTGGTGGACGTTTTCTAAATCGATATTCATTGGAGTTCATCATGCGCGTTTTGACCCTGGAAGAACAACTGTTGGTGGCTGGTGGTGGCAAAAGCTATGGCAAGAGTTCCGGCAAAGGCAAGGGCAAAGGCAAAGGCAAAGGCAAAGGCAAGGGCAAGGGCAAGGGCAAGGGTAAAGGCCACGGCCACGGCCACGGCCACGGTCACGGCAAAGGCAGCGGTTGCGGCTGCTGGAACCCCTGATTTCGGACCGGCAGGCCTGAACGGCCTGTTTGCTGAACGGCACATCCCGGCCTCGCCGGGGTGCCCAACACCCGCAGGGTTTGCCACTGCGGGTGTTTTGCTTTTGGCGCGCCAGCCGCGTTTTTCAGTTTGGGGCGCCGCGAGCCTGCCCGCAGCTGAAGTCGCTGTGCATCGCGTCACGCACTCACATCACGCCAAGCCCGACGGGCCCTGCACAATTCGGGGCAGCCACCCGCCCCCGCCATGAGCCACCCGCCCCGTCAACCCCCCGCCAACGTGTCGCCGCTGTTTCGGTCCGAAGCGCTGGAAGCGCAGCGGCCACAGCAGCACGGTGCCATCGTGCTGCTGCCGGGTGCCTGGTCGCGCACGCTGGCGCTGCTGTCGCTGCTGCTGGTGGTGGCGCTGCTGCTGCTGGTGGCGCTGGGCAGCTACACGCGCCGCTCCACCGTTAGCGGTCAGTTGCTGCCCACGGAAGGCCTGATACGCCTGGCGCCCAGCCAGCCCGGCATCGTGCTGGAAAACAAGGTGCAGGCCGGCCAGCTGGTGAAAAAAGGTGAGGTGTTGTTTGTGCTGTCGGGCGACCGCATCGGGCCCGATGCGGTGGACTACCAGCGCGGCATCGCCATTCAGATTGAAGCGCGCCGCCGTTCGCTGGAAGACGAGCTGCGCCGGCTGGGCAAGTCTGAAGCCGATGAACTGGCGCAACTGGAACGTCGCATGGCCCTGCTGCGCTCCGAGTCCACCCAGGTGCTGCGCCAGGGCGAACTGCAAGAGCAACGCACGCGCAGCGCCACCGACGCACTGGGTCGTTACCAGGACCTGTTTCGCCAGGGTTATGTGTCGCGCGACGAGCTGCGCACGCGCGAGACCGAGGTCAATGAAGTGCGCACCCGGCTGGAAGGGCAGCGCCGCGAACGCCTGGCCGTCGAGCGTGAACTGGGCGTTGCACAGCGCGAGGTGGAATCGTTGCGTGCACGTTTTGTCAACCAGCGTGCCGAACTTGAACGCGCCATGTTGGTGGCCCGGCAGGAATTCACCGAAGTGGAAGCGCGCCGGCGCATCGTGGTGACGGCCCCCGCCGATGGCCGGCTGACGCTGGTGCAGGCCGACGTGGGGCAAACGGCCGACACGACGCGCCCGCTGGCGCACCTGATGCCGGCTTCGGCCAGCTTGGTGGCACGTTTGTATGTGCCCACCCGTGCCGCGGGTTTCATCGAAAAAGGTACGCCGGTGCTGCTGCGTTATGACGCTTTTCCCTACCAGAAATTTGGTCAGCACCGGGGCCGGGTGCAAGCCATTGCCAGCGCGGCGGTGGCGGCTGCCGAGCTGCAGGGCCTGGCCGGCCTGCCCGCTGGGCCTGAAGCTGCGGGCCAGCTTTATTTCCCGGTTACGGTGGCGCTGCCGGCGCAGCAGCTGGGCAGTGGCGGCCAGGCGCTGGCGCTGCAGTCGGGCATGCGTGTGGAAGCCGACTTGCTGCACGAAACACGGCCGCTTTACCAGTGGATACTGGAGCCGCTTTACGCTGCGCGCGTGCGCGCTGGCAGTGGCTGATGGGCACTGAGACTGGAAGCACTGTGCCTGGAAGCGCAGCGCCAAGCAGCACTGAGCCAAGCAGCACTGTGCCCAAACACGCCACATGCAGCTGCTGAACCGCTTGCACCTGGGCCTTCGCCACCGCGCCACTGCGGTGCTGCAGGCTGAAGCGTCTGAATGTGGCCTGGCCTGCGTGGCCATGGTGCTGGCCCACCACGGCACCGCCACCGACCTGGCCACGCTGCGCTCGCGCCACGGTGCCATGCCCCAAGGCATGACGCTGACCGAGCTGATACGCGTGGCGCAGGCCGAACAGCTGACCGCACGCGCGGTGCGGCTCGAAGTGGAAGAGCTCTCGCAACTGCGGCTGCCCTGCATCCTGCACTGGAACCTGGGCCACTTCGTGGTGCTGCGCAAGGTCACGGCCGAACGCTGCGAGCTGCTCGACCCGGCGGTGGGCGACTGCAGCTACACCTTCAAAGAGATGTCGGCCCACTTCAGCGGCGTGGCGCTGGAGGCCTGGCCGGGTGACAGCTTTGCACCCAAACAGGAAGCCCAAAGCATTTCGCTGCGTCGCCTGGTGGGGCGGGTTACAGGCTTATGGACGACTGTCTGGCGGGTGCTGGCGGTGTCGCTGGCGCTGGAGGTGCTGACGCTGGTGGCGCCACTGTTCATGCAGTGGGTGGTGGACCATGTGGTCATCTCGCGCGACCTGGACTTGCTGGGCACTTTGGCGGTGGGTTTTGTGCTCGTGCTGCTGGCGCAGCAGTTCCTGACGCTGGTGCGCTCGTGGCTGCTGCTGCGCGTGAGCACCCAGCTGCGTGTGCAGTGGCGCAGCAACGTGCTGGCGCACCTGATGCGGCTGCCGCTGGACTACTTTGCGCGCCGCCATCTGGGCGACGTGATGTCGCGCTTTGGCTCCATCACCAGCATCCAGAAAGTGCTGACCAGCACCTTTGTCGAAGTGGCGCTGGACGGCATGATGGTGGTGCTGACGCTGGTGCTGATGCTGCTGTACAGCCCCGTGCTGACGGCCGTGGCGGTGCTGTCGGTGCTGCTCTATGCCGGCATTCGCGCCGCCTGGTACGGGCCGCTGCGGCGTGCCACGGCTGAACGCCTGGTGCGCTCGGCGGCTGAATCAAGCCATCTGCTGGAAACCGTGCGCGGCATGCGCACCCTGCGCTTGTTTGCACGCAACACCGAACGCATGGGCGCCTGGCAGTCGCTGATGGTGGGCGACGTCAACGCCGACTTGCGCATCCAGAAGCTGGAGATTTTCTACCGGCTGCTGCGGCGCACCCTGTCGGGCCTTTTTGCGCTGCTGCTGCTGGGCCTGGGCGCGCGCGACGTGATTGCCGGCACCATGACGGTGGGCATGCTGCTGGCATTCCTGGCCTATCGCGGCCAGTTCGACGGCCGTTTCACCGAGCTGGTGAACAAATACTTTGAGCTGCGCATGCTGGGCCTGGACGCGCAGCGCCTGGCCGACATCGTGCTCACGCCCGTGGAAGCCGACAGCACGGGCCACCCGCAAGTGCGCCGCAGCGGCGCGCCCGAAATCGATATTCAGGACCTTTCTTTTCGCTACGCGCAAGGTGCGCCCGATGTGCTGGAAAAGCTGAGCCTGCACATCCCGGCCGGGCAGTCTGTGGCCATTGCCGGGCCTTCGGGCTGTGGCAAGACGACGCTTGTGAACCTGATCATGGGTGTTTATGTGCCGCAGCGCGGCGGCATCAAGATAGACGGTGTGCCCATCAGCACCATGGGCCTGGAACACTGGCGCCAACAAGTGGGCACGGTGATGCAGGACGACGTGCTGTTTGCCGGCTCGATTGCCGACAACATCAGTTTCTTCGACCCTCAGGTCAACCGCAACTGGGTGGAAGAGTGTGCGCGCATGGCCAGCATCCATGACGACATCATGGCGCTGCCGATGGCCTATCAAACACTGGTGGGCGACATGGGCACCACCTTGTCGGGCGGGCAAAAACAACGTGTGCTGCTGGCGCGTGCCATGTACCGCCGGCCGCGGGTGTTGATACTGGACGAAGCCACCAGCCACCTGGACGTGGCACGCGAGGCCGAAGTGGGCCGCGCCATCGCCCGCATGGCCATCACCCGCATCGTGGTGGCGCACCGGCCGCAGACGCTGGCCACCGTGGACCGTGTGGTTGAAATGGCCGACGGCCGCATCGTGCGCGACGACAAAGCAGGTGACTATCTGAAGCGCCTGGCGGTGCTGGCCGGCGGCCGCGCGGCATGACGGGCCTGCTGCGGTGCTGTTTTGCGGTGTTGATGCCAGCCGTGCTGGCTGCCAGCATGGCCCGTGTGGCGCAGGCCCAGCCCGCTGCAGCACCCACCGGCGCTGCTTCTGCCGGCTCTGCACCCGCCGGCTCTGCGCCCGCCAGCGCTGCGCCTGAGCTCACGCGCTGGCTGGCCGACCCCGGCCGTTGCCAGCACGAACTGCAGCCCGACGTGAACCAGCCCTTGGCGCTGGCCACCGCGCTGCGCGCAGTGGTCTGCCACAACACCCGCTTGCGGCAAAGCCTGGGGGGTGTGACACAAGCCCGCGCTGCGCTGGACCGCGCGCAGTCGCAGTGGCAGCCCAGCCTGCGGCTGCGCGGCGGTGTGGACGGCGCGCGCGGTGGAAATGCACAAAGCAGCGCCGCAGCCGACCTGGAGTGGGTGCTGTTCGACTTTGGCGCGCGCAGCGCCGCCGTGAGTGAGTCGCGCCTGGCCCTGCAGGCCACGCTGGACGAACAGGGCAGCGAAGTTCTGGCGGCCGTGGCACAAGCCGCACAGCTGTATGCCGCAGCGCAAGCCGCCTTCTGGCGCTTCGAGGCCGCCAACACCAATGTGCACACGGCGCTGGAAAGCCAACGCATGGCCAAGGCGCGGCTGGGCGCCGGTGCCGCTTCGCAGCTGGAAAAGCTGCAGGCCGAAACGGCGCTCGCGCAGACGCGGCTGGACTACGCACGCGCGCTGAACGCCTGGATGTCGGCGCGGGGTGAGTTGTCGCTGGCCATGGGTGGCAGTGCAACGCGGGCCCTGCAGTTGTCGCGTGCCGATGGGCCTGCAGCAGCCGCTGACGAAGCGCCGCTGGACCTGGAAGCGCTGGTGCAGGAAGCGCGCGTCAACCACCCGCGTGTGGCGGCGTCGCGCGCACGCCAGGCCGAAGCGCACGCGCGCGCTGCAGGTTTTGAAGCGCAACGCTGGGGCAACGTGACACTGGGCGCCCGCGCCGGGCGCTCGCGCGTGCTGGGCGGTGTTGGTGGTGGCGGCAGTGGCGACAACAGCAGCAACAGCGGCAGCAGCAACACCAGTGCCAATCTGGAATGGAGCCTGCCGCTGCTCGACCGCGGTGTGCTGCGAGCGCAGATTCAGGACGCCCAGGGCCGTGCCCAAACACGCGCTGCCGACCTTGAAGCCGCCGAGCGCCTGACGGCGTTGCAAGTCTGGCAAGAAGCACAGGCCTTGTTGGGCGAACGCTCGGCGCTGCGCGCCAGCCGCAGCCTGCTGGAAAGCGCCGAAGCCACCCTGCGCGCGTCAACCGAGCGTTTTCGCCTCGGCGTGGGCAACTTCACTGATTTGCTGCAGGCGCAGGCGGCCACCGCCGGCGCGCGGCTGCAGTGGGCCGAGTCGCGTGCCAACCTGACCCGCGCCCATTGGCGTGTCGCTGCGGCGGCCGGCCGCTTTGGCGCGCTGCAGTCGTCGCTGGAAGGCGGCCGCGACGTGCCGCGTTAGCGTGAAAGTTAGCGTGAAAGTTAGCGTGAAAGTTAGCGCGGAATTCAGCGCGAAGGTCAGCGCAACAGTTAGCGCATAAGTCAGCGTGCTGCGCCGCGCCGGTCTTGGTTTGCAGCCCGGTCAGCCAAAGTCAAAGTCTTCAAAGCGCTGGTTGCGCACCGCGTTCACGTACTCGCGGGTGTAACCCGGCCAGATCGCGATGTTGCGGCCGCTGTCGGCGCGGTACCAGCTGCGGCACTGGCTCCACACGGCGCCTTGCAGCCGCTGCTGCAGCGTGGTGTTGAAGGTTTCCATCACACCCGGTTTGATGGCCAGCCAGCGCTGGCCGCGCCGCCGCACTTCCTGCATCGCGCGCACGGCCCAGCGTGCACCGGGTTCGATAAATAACAGCGTACTGGTGTGCCCTGTAGCGGTGTTCGGTCCCAACATCAAAAACAGGTTTGGAAAGCCCGCCACCGTCAAGCCCAGGTGCGCTTGGGGGCCGGGTTGGGGCCCGCTTTGCCAGGCCTGCGCCAACATCTGCCCCTGCAGCCCGGTGATGGGCACGGCAGCCAGCGAATGCTGGACATCAAAACCGGTGGCACAGACCAGCACATCCAGCGCGTGGGTGTGGCCGTCGGCCGTGGTCAGGCCAGCACGGTTGGCTTCAACAATGGCTGAGGTCACCAGCGCGGTGCCGGGGCGCGACAGCGCCGGGTAATAGTCGTTTGAATAAATGATGCGTTTGCAGCCCAAGGGGTAGGGCGGTGTCAGCTGCTGGCGCAGCGCAGCGCTGGGCACACCGCGCTGCAGGTGGCGCGCAGCGGCGCGCAGCAGCGTGCGGCGCGCCAGGGTGCCGTCGTCAAAACCGCGCCGGCCCCATTCCAGCACCCGTGCCCAGCCGTGGCGCACGGCGGCGCTGGCCAGCGGCTGCTCGGCCAACCAGTGGTCAAGGCGGCCGTAGCGGCGGTCCACACGCGGCAGCACCCAGTTGGCGGTGCGCTGAAACACGCTCAGGTGGCCCGCCTGCGCAGCGATGGGCGCCACCAGCTGCGCGGCAGTGCTGCCGGTGCCGACAACGCCCACGCGGCGGCCGGCCAGTGGCACGCTGTCGTCCCAGCGGGCGGTATGCAGCAGGCTGCCGGCAAAGTTTTTCAGGCCCGGAATGTCGGGCCAGCGCGGCTGGCTCAGCGGGCCGGTGCTGCAGACGAAAAACGGCGCCTGCCATGGGGTGGGCGGATGGCCTTGTGCCTGACTGTTGATGGTCCACAAACCAAGCTGACTGTCAAAGTGTGCAGACAGCACCTGCTGGCCGTGGCGGATGTGCGGTGTGATGTCGAATTGCTGTGCCACATCGGCCATGTAGGCCTGGATTTCAGCTGCAGCAGCAAAGCGGCGCTGCCAGCGCGGGTTGGGCGCAAATGAAAAGCTGTACAGCGGCGCTGGCACGTCCACGTGCGCGCCGGGGTAGCGGTTGTCCCACCAGGTGCCACCCAGGCCGGCGCTTTTTTCCAGCAGCACGAAGTTGTGCATGCCGCTCTGTTTCAGCGCCACGGCCAGGCACAGGCCCGACATGCCGGCGCCCAGAATCACCACGTCAAACGGTTTCTCCATCGCCGCATTCTGGCGGCGCGCGGCAGCGGCCCGGCTTTGCCCGCAAAATCAGCGCCATGATTCAGCAGCGCACCTTAAAAACCGTGGTCAGCGCCGTGGGCGTGGGCGTGCACAGCGGCCACAAGGTGCAACTGACACTGCGCCCGGCGCCACCCGACACGGGCGTGGTGTTTCGCCGCACCGACCTGCAGCCGCCAGTGGAAATTGCCGTCAACGCCTTGGCTGTCAGCGACACCCGCATGGCCAGCACCATCAGCGCCGGTGGCGACCCCGCAGCACCCAAGGTGCAGACCATCGAACACCTGATGTCGGCCTGCGCCGGCCTCGGCGTGGACAACCTGCAGGTGGACATCACGGCCGAAGAAGTGCCCATCCTCGACGGCAGCGCAGCCACTTTCACCTACCTGCTGCAAAGTGGTGGCATCACGCTGCAGAACGCGCCCAAACGGTACCTGCGGGTGAAAAAAACAGTGGAGGTGCGCGAAGGCGCCGGCGCCACATTGAAGTGGGCGCGCCTGGCGCCGCACCACGGCTACAAACTCAGCTTCGAGATCGAGTTCAACCACCCGGCGGTGGACGCCACCGGGCGCCGCGTCGAGTTTGATTTTTCAAGCGGTGTCTACAAACGCGACATCGCGCGTGCGCGCACTTTTGGCTTTACCAAAGACGTGGAGATGATGCGTGCGCGCGGCCTGGGCCTGGGCGGCAGCATGGACAACGTGATCGTCATCGACGACTACAAGGTGCTGAATGCAGAGGGCCTGCGTTACGACGACGAGTTCGTCAAACACAAGATACTTGACGCCATCGGCGACTTGCACATCGCGGGCAAGCCGCTCTTGGCCAGCTACTGCGCCTACAAAAGCGGCCACGCCTTGAACAACCAGCTGTTGCGCAAACTGCTGGCCGACGAAACGGCGTTTGAGGTTGTCACTTTTGACCGCGAAGCCGATGCACCCAGCGGCTTTGCCGAGCTGGCGCCGGCGTGGTGAACAGCGCTTTCGAAAGCACTCCACCATGATGCTGTTTCGCCTGGTCTTCGGCCTGCTGCTGGTCAGTGGCCTGCTGTGTTTTGCGGTTTATATCGGCACCGGCCAGGCGGTGTGGCGCCAGCGCGGCTTGGTCATCGTGAAATGGACCGTGGTCGCCGCGCTCGGGTTTTTTGCGGTGCTGATACTGGAGCGGCTGGCGGTGATGTTGTAGGGCCTGCGTGCCGTCTTGCCGCCTCGCCCTGGCAGCGAGAGGGCGCTAAATCAACTTCACCGCGTTCATCGGGGCGCCTGCCCGCGTTCAGCCACCTGCACTGGCACCCGCGCCTGCTCAGCCCCACGCTGCACGCTGAAAACGCCGGTGCTGCCTGGCTTCAGCGCAGCCACGGCGGCATACAGGTCGCTGGTGGCGCGGATCGGTTTTTCGTCCACCTTCAGCACCACGTCACCGGGCCGCAGGCCACCGCGGGCTGCGGGGCCGTCTTGCAACACGCCGGTGATCAGCACACCCGTTTGAATGGGCAGCGACAGGCTTTCTGCAAGCTCGGGTGTCAGGTCGCGCGGCTCCACGCCGATCCAGCCGCGCCGCACCTTGCCGCCGGCGATCAGCGCTTCCATCACCTGGCGCGCGGTGTCCACTGGCACCGCAAAGCCGATGCCCAGGTTGCCGCCGCCACGCGAAAAAATGGCGGTGTTGATGCCCACCAGGTAGCCGTTGCCGTCCACCAGCGCGCCGCCTGAATTGCCGGGGTTGATGGCGGCGTCGGTCTGGATGAAGTTCTGGAACTGCGAGCCGGCTTGCGTGCGGTCGAGTGCGCTGACGATGCCGGCAGTCACTGTCTGGCCGACGTTGAAAGGGTTGCCGATGGCCAGTACCGGGTCGCCGATCTGCAGCGCACGCACATCGCCCAAAGCCAGCACCGGCAAGCGGTCGAGGTCGATTTTCAGCACCGCGATGTCGGTCTCGACGTCGCTGCCCACCAATCTGGCCTGCGTGCTGCGGCCGTCGGCCAGTTGCACTTCGATTTCAGTGGCGCCGTCCACCACGTGGTGGTTGGTGAGCAGGTAACCCTCGGGCGCCACGATGACGGCCGAACCGAGGCCCAGCTGGCGCCGGCCGGGTGCATTTTCAGAGTCGCGGTCGCCAAAGAAAAACTTGAAACGCGGGTCGTCGGTATGCGGGTTGCGGGCCAGTTTGGTGGCCGTGACGCTGACCACCGCTGGCGCCGCGCGGCGCGCCGCGGCGGCAAAGCTGCTGGGCACGGGTGTGGCACCCGACGCAGCACCAGCGGGCGCTGGAAGGGCCAATGCAGGTGCCTGCAGCACGGTGGCCGGTGGCCAAAGGAAAGCTGCAGCGGTGCTGCGGTCACCCAGCCACTGCGGCTTGAAGGTGGCCACCACAAACAGCGCGGCCACCGCCACGGTGACCGCTTGAGCAAACAGAAGCCAGGTTTTGCGCCACATGGTTTGCGCCTGATGCTGATGGGTGAAGTGTCGCGGTCGGCGAAGGGCTGTAAGCAGCGTCGCCGTTTCGGGCAAAAATGCTGCCATGGCCAGCCGCAAAGACATCGAACAGAGCCTGCACATGCTGCTGCAGTCCGACAACTTCAAGGATTATGGTCCGAACGGTCTGCAGGTGGAGGGCACTGCCGAGGTGCACCGCATCGCCTCGGGCGTGACTGCCAGCCGCGCTTTCATTGAACAGGCGCTGGCCTGGGGCGCCGACACGCTGCTGGTGCACCACGGCCTGTTCTGGCGCGGCCATGACGGCCGTTTGACGGGCTGGCTGGCCGAACGGGTGCGCCTGCTGATGGCCGCGCGCGTGAACCTGTTGGCTTACCACCTGCCGCTGGACGCCCATGCCGAGCTGGGTAACAACGCGCAGCTGGGCTTGCGCCTGAAGCTGCGCGCCGACGCGCGGTTTGGTGAGCAGGGCCTGGGTTTCATCGGCCCGGCCGCAGCCGGGCAGGCCGACGTGCACTCACTGGCCGCGTTGGTGCAGCAGGCGCTGCAACGCCAACCCGTGGTGCTGCCCGGAGACGGCCGCCCCTTGCAGCGTGTGGCCTGGTGCACCGGTGGTGCGCAGTCTTACTTCGAAGCCGCCATCGCAGCCGGCGCCGATGTCTTCATCACCGGCGAAATTTCAGAGCCGCAAGCGCACCTGGCGCGCGAAACCGGCGTCGCGTTTCTGGCCTGTGGCCACCACGCCACCGAACGTTACGGCGCACCCGCCGTGGCCGCGCATGTGGCGGCGGCCTTCGGCCTGCAACACCGCTTTTTCGACGTGGACAACCCGGCGTGAGGACCCACACCAGGACGCACCCATGCGCCGGCGCGCATTGGTGCGCTGCATGCCGGCCCCGGGCTCTGCGAGTGGCGGGGTGAGCGCCGCTTTGCCGCTGCTGCTGACGATGGGCGACGCCGCCGGCATCGGGCCTGAGATCATCTGCCGCGCGCATCTGCAGGGCGACCTGGCGGGTGTGGTGGTGGTGGGTGACACCCAGGTTCTGCACCGCGCGGCACAGCTGGTGATGGCCGACGCCACTTCGACAGCAGGCCGCTGCCTAACAGCGCAGTTTGACGCTGTGCCGCAGGCCGCAGACATTCCAGCCGGCTGCCTGGCCGTGGTGCAGGTGCCCAACTTGCAGGGCGGCCTGGCGACGCTGCCCTGGGGCCGTGTGGATGCGCGCGCCGGCGCCGCTGCCGCGCGCTGCATCGAACACGCGGTGCACCTGGTGCAGGCCGGACAGGGTGCAGGCGTCGTCACCGCGCCCATCCACAAAGCAGCGTTGGCGGCTGCCGGTGTGCCTTTTCCGGGCCACACCGAAATGCTGCAGCAGCTGGCAGCTGCTGCCGGCCACGCCGCGCCGCCGGTGCGCATGATGCTCGCCAACGACGAGCTGCGGGTGGTGCTGGTCACCATCCACCTGTCGCTGCGCAAGGCCATCGACGCGCTGAACTTTGACGCCGTGCTCAGCACCTTGCACATCGCGCACCACGCGGCCGCACGCTGGGGCCAGCCGCAGCCGCGCATTGCGGTGGCGGGACTGAATCCGCACGCCGGGGAAGGTGGTCTTTTTGGTGACGAAGAAATCAACTTCATCGCACCTGCCGTGCGCGCGGCGGCGGCAGCCGGCCTGCGGGTCAGCGGCCCCTATGCACCCGACACGGTGTTCATGCGCGCGCGGCAAGGTGAATTCGACATTGTGGTCGCGATGACCCACGACCACGGTTTGATCCCCGTGAAGTACCTGGGCGTTGAGCAGGGTGTCAACGTCACGCTGGGCCTGCCTTTTGTGCGCACCAGCCCCGACCATGGCACCGCGTTTGACATTGCGGGCCGCGGTGTGGCCAGCGCCGCCAGCCTGGTGGCCGCGGTACGCATGGCGCGCCGCCTGTCAACGTAAAAGTCGGTTCAGTGAAACCGGCCCTGGCCCGTCTTGGACGACGCGGCCAGCTCAGCCAGTTGTTGGCGCGCGCGCACCGTGGCGCGTTCCAGCAGCGTGCGCGTTTCGATGGCGCGGAAGCGCTCGGCTTCACACAGACGCACCAGCATGCGGTGCGTCAACGACATCATCTTCTGATGGCGCGCGCCGCGTGTGAAGATGAAAAAACTGCGCCCGGCACTGACATGCGACAAGCGCACCTTGTGCCATTCACCTTCCAGGTGCATCTGGTAGGCAAAGCCGATCTGCACCTGGTCGGCCAGATCGCGGCCGCTGGCGTGTTCAGCATCCACCGCCCATTCGGGCATGCCGGGCAGCGCCACGGGTGGCAGGGCGGCTTGTGCGGCCAATGCGTTTTGTTCGGCTTGTTCGGCCAGCTCGTCCACGTTGATGTCGAGCTGCCCGTCCCACTGCACCGAGGCTTCGTCCACCAAGCCGATGCGCAGGGCTTCTTCGGCGCTGAACTTGGCCGGCACCAGCACGTCGCGCAGCACCGGCACCACGTAGCCGGGTGCCAGGTCGGCGCGAGAAGGCGGCGGCCGCGACAAGGCGCCGTCGACCTGGCGCATCGTCAAGTTGATGTCGAGTTGGCGTCCCGCCGTGGCTTTGAGGGCTTCCGCATGGGCCGGCATCAACTGGCCAAAAAATTCGCGCCGCTGCTGCTGTGGCCAGGCCACCAGTTCCATGCCGTCGGTCAGCGCCAGCATCAGGCGCGGCAGTTCGCTGAGCAGCGCCTTGCGCAGCGCCGGTGTGGTTTTGGGCTGCACGCTGAGCACCAGCTCTCGCGCAACGGGGTGCAGCCTGGCTGCCAGCTGCCCAGGCGGGGCAGTGCGTGCGTCTTGCGCCTGCGCCGTCAGCAGCACCTGGCTCCAGACGCGGCTTAAAAAGTCGAGCACAAAAATCGGTGCCGAGACGCTGCGCAAGTCGCCCGCCAGCCGTTCGGCATACAGCTGCTGCAGCCGCAGTTCGTCTTCTTTTTGTGAAACCAGCGCTGCCGCGTCGCTGCCGGCCTGCGTCAGCGCTTCGTTTTGCTGCTGGGTGACAAAGGCCTCAAGTGCGGCCAGTTTTTCTTCATACAGCGCGATCTGCTCGAAGTCACCTTCCACCACCTCTTGCACCAGTTCGCCGGCCTTGCTGATGAAGGCTTGTGCGTCGGCGCTGGTGATGTCGTCAAAGGCCGCGCTCAGTGTGGCCAGGCGGTTTACAAAGCGCCGCACCGGGTGGCGGCGCGACGCGAAAAAGGCCGCATCACCGAGTGCCGCGCGCAGCACCGGCAGCTGCAGCCGGGCCAGCAAACGCGCCATTTGTGGTGGCACCTTGGGGTCGGACAGGATCTGGTCAAACAGGAAGCCTATGACGTCGATCACCATGTGATCGAGTGCGCCGGTGGCTGCCTGACGCAGTTCGTCGCGGTGGGCGTGGATGAGGTTGCCGGGCGCGGCGGCGCTTGCAGCCTCAAAGCCGTGGCGCGCGGCCTGCATGTCACTCAGCTGGCTGATACGGCCACTGCCGGATTCGCCAGCAGCGCCGTCGCCACGTGACCACCCCGGCGCAGCCACCGCAATCGGCACCGCGCTGTAGGCCAGCCGCCGTATCAACGACATCATGCCGGCATCAACAGAACCCAGGTCGGTCGACGGGCCTGCCGCACGGGCGCGTGCGCCAGACCGGCTGGCCGTGCCGTGGCCGGTGCCTGCGTCACCAAAACCGGTGTGGCCGCGCGAACCGAAGCTGGAATGGTCTGCGCTTCGGGTGCCGCCTGCGCCCGCTGCGCCGCTGAAGCCAGCGCCACCAAGGCCACTGTCTTTGGCGCCCTGCCGGCCGCCCGCGCCCAGATAGCCTGAATCAACGCCCTGCCGGCCGCCCGCGCCCGATTCGGCGTGGTGAACTGCAGTTGTGTCACCACCGGCATCGGTGCTGCCGTCGCGCTGCAGCCTGCGCCGCACCGCCAGGCTGGCGGGTCGCAACCCACTTTGCCGCCATTCGGCAACGATGGCGGCGTAGCTGGTGCGCAGCAGTCCCGACAAAGAGCGGCCAATCTCGGCCAGCAGCAGCTTGCGCAGTTCACCACGCTCGGTCAGCAGCTCGATGCTCTTGACCAGCGCATGCCCCACCAGTTCGGGCCGCAAGGGGTTGCGCTGCGCGCCGGCATGGGCCTCCATACCGGCCAAGGTGCTGCCCGGGCTAGGGATCACGCTGCCCAGGTAAGCATCGATCTCGCGCAGTTCCCATTCGCAGGCATGTGCGATGTCCATCGCAAAACGGTCGGCGCTGATCTGCGCTTCAACCTCGACATCGTCCACCAGGCGCAGGCTGTCCCACATGGAATCGGCGTCGGCGCCACTGGGCACCTCGAAACCGACGCGGCGCCCCAGGTCATGCACCAGGCGTTCGTCGAACGCATCGTTGAAAGCCAGTGCAAAAGGCCCCTGCTTGCGGTGCAGTTCAAACTGCGCGGCCAGCATCTGTTCGCGCTGCTGGGCGCTGAGCGCCGACAAAGCGGCCAACCCGAGGCTCTCAACCGTGCGCTGCGCGGCGTCGCGCGCGGCCACCTTCAACCGCTGGACAGCGGACTCCAGGGCAGCGGGCAGGGGTTGGGCAGGGTGCTGTTTCATGCAAGAAAATGGCCACCCCATGTTCATGATGCGGGCAGCGCCCCGAATGGGAACGCTCCCCTGTCAGGGTGGCCTTCAAGTATGCTGCAGCAGGCTGCCAAGCGGGGCCGTGCGAAGGGCTGGATAAGGGCCGAACAACGGCCCGACCCACCCGCTTCTCGGTGCTTTGAAACACCGTGCCGGCGCGCTTCGTCAGCGCCTGGGCATTACTTCTGCAGTGAATCGCGAATCTGGCGCAGCAGCAACACGTCTTCCGGCGTGGCAGCAGGCGGCGCAGGCGGCTCGGCGCGTTTCATCTTGTTCATCTGTTTGACCATCATGAAGATGATGAAGGCCAGGATGATGAAGTTGATGGCGATGGTGATGAAGCTGCCATAGGCAAACACCGCCCCCACTTTTTTGGCTTCCACCAGCGGCAAACCCGCCGCCTGGTTTGCAAGGCCGATGTAGTAGTTGTTGAAGTCCAGGCCACCGAAGATCTTGCCGACGATGGGCATGATCAGGTCGCCAACAAACGAATCAACAATCTTGCCGAAGGCGCCACCGATGATGACGCCGACAGCGAGGTCCATCACATTGCCCTTGAGGGCAAACTCTTTGAATTCCGATGCAAAGCTCATTTTTTCAACTCCTGTTGGGTGTTACTTTGTTGTAGTTTGAGCACCGAGGAGTTTGGTCCTGGCGCCCATGACAATCGCAATTACTGCGGCGGCGACGTTAGTGCGGCCTCCCGGTGTCGTCAACCGAACTCTGGGTGGTTGCCAATCGCTTGCTGATGTGCCTTGCAGACATGCGCTGCCACGGCACGCGTTCTGGGCCAGCAGCGGCGCCGCGCTGGTTGCGCCCGGCCGCTCGCGACTAGGCACTAGAATCTC
>JAYUPP010000436.1:0-7054 GCA_043760045.1 Betaproteobacteria bacterium | reverse complement strand
CGCGTGTGCCCACCACCACCAGGCTCACCTGCGCGCCCGGCTGCGCCAGTTCGGGGTGGGCTTGCAGAATGGCGCCCAGTTGCAGCATCCAGCTGCTGCGGTCTTGCACACCGGGTGGCAGCGGGAATTCAGTGCCCTGCGCGCTGAAGCTGATCTTGTCGGCTGCACGCTGAAAGTGAGTGGCACGCACTTCGCGGCTGCGCCGGCTTTCGGCATAGCGGTCGGGGGCCAGGCCGGCGGCATCAAAGCGGCCACTGCTGTTCCAGGCCGCCACCGCAATGCCAAAGGCCTGCGCCTGCAGGGTCAGGCTGTAACCAGGGCTGGTGTTGCTGTCGGGCCGCCACTGCAACACCGCCTGGCCACCCGCCAGGCCGCGCTTCAGGTCAAACAACAGCGTGGCCGCAGGCGCTGCTTGCGTTCGGTACTGCGGGGGCCGTGCGGCGCCGGCTTCAATGGGCGGTGAAGCGTCTGCGGCAGCAACGGTCGGTGGTTCTGCGGCTGGCACGGTGGGCGCCGAGGCCGGGGTTGCGGCTGCATGTGCAGCTGCTGCGGGTGCGTCCATCAGTAGCTCAGCTCCGGAAGCTGCGGAGGCCGGAGCCGCTGCGGTTGTAGGCGCTGCACGCGGCCTTCGGAATGCAGGCGCTGCTGCTGCGGCCGCCGTCACGGCTGGTGCAGCAGCCGGTGCGCCGGGTGGCGCTTGATCGGGCGACCGCGCCGCAGTGATTTGCCGCACCTGCAGCGGCGCAGCGCCCGGCGCAGCCGCAGCGCCTGCATCGGCTGCGCCCAGCGAAAGATCGGGCAGGCCCCCCAGCAACACCGCGTGCAAGGCCAGCGCGGCCATGGTGGCCAGGGCCATGTGGCGCCAGCGCGCGGGCAGCGCAGGGCCGTGAAGGGCGGGGGTAGTCACCGCACAATACTGCCACTGCTTGACGGCCACCCCTTCATGCCCCGCGCTGCACAACCCGCGCCAGGCTCACCCCCACCGCACGATGAAACTTGCCACCTTGAAAGACGGATCGCGCGACGGCCAGTTGGCGGTGGTGTCGCGTGACCTCAGCACCGCGCACTTCGCAACCGGCATCGCCAGCACGCTGCAGCAGGTACTGGACGACTGGAACTTCCGTTCACCGCCGCTGGAAGACCTGTATGCCACCTTGAACGGCGGCCGCGCGCGCCACGCTTTTGCCTTTGACCCCCGGCACTGCATGGCACCCTTGCCACGCGCTTACCAGTGGGCCGACGGTTCGGCTTATCTGAACCATGTGGAACTGGTGCGCAAGGCACGCAACGCCGACATGCCGGCCGCGTTTTATGAAGAACCGCTGATGTACCAAGGCGGCAGCGACGACTTCATCGGCCCCTGCGATGACGCGGTGTTTGCCAGCACCGACTGGGGCATCGACTTCGAAGCCGAGGTGGCCGTGATCAGCGGCGACGTGGCGATGGGTGCCAGCGCCGACAGCGCACTCGACGGCGTGCGCCTCTTGATGCTGGTCAACGACTGGAGTCTGCGCAACCTGATCCCGGCCGAGTTGGCCAAGGGTTTTGGTTTTCTGCAAAGCAAGCCGGCCACCGCATTCGGGCCGGTGGCAGTGACGCCCGACGAATTGGGAACGGCCTGGCAGGGCGGCCGCCTGCACTTGGCGATAGAAAACCGCTGGAACGGCCGCCGCGTGGGCCTGTGCAACGCCGGGCCCGAGATGCTGTTTCACTTCGGTCAGCTCATCGCCCATGTCGCCAAAACCCGCAACCTGCGCGCCGGCAGCGTGGTGGGCAGCGGCACCGTCAGCAACAAAGACTGGGCCTGCGGCGTGTCGTGCATCGCCGAAACACGCGCCATCGAAACCATCCAGACCGGCGCGCCCCAAACCGCCTTCATGCAGTTTGGCGACCGCATCCACATCCAGATGTGTGACGCCCAGGGCGCCAGCGTGTTTGGCGCCATCGACCAGCGCGTGCGGGCTTTGCACGAAGCCGCAGCGGCGCCCGTCCCGCCCGCGCCGGCGGTGAGCTGAGCGGTCGCGATTGAAAGACCTTCCGGCCTGGCTGAAACACGGCACCGTCTGGCTGCTGCTGGGTGTGAGCCTGTTCGTGGGTGTGCAGGTTTGGCAGGCGCAGCAGCGGGCCACACAATTTGTGCTGAGCGGCGGCAACCTGGAACTGCGGCGCGGCACCGACGGCCACTACCACTGGCCCGGTGAACTGGCGGGCCCCAGTGGCAACAAAGTGGCGGTTGAGTTTTTGGTCGACACCGGTGCCACCGGCACCGCCATTCCGCTGGCGCTGGCACGCGAACTGGGCCTGCAGCAGGTGGGCGCGGTGCAGTCCAACACGGCAGGCGGCGTGGTGCAGGGCCAGGTCGTGGTGGCCGACCTGGTGCTCGACGGCGGCGTGCAAGTGCAGCGCCTGCGCCTGACGGCATTGCCCCAGCTGAGCGCGCCGCTGCTGGGCATGGACGTGCTGTCCCGGCTGCGCTGGGAACAAAGCCAGGGCGTGATGAAAATTCGCCTGCCGACGGCTGTACCCTGAAGGCCGCCTCCGGGCCCGTGCGCGCCCAGCACTGCAAGCGGCAGCGGGCGCACAATGATCGACACCCATCTTTTGAATTGAGGAGACACGCAATGGCAGGTGCAACCGATCTGGCGCGCATGGTGCCTGGTTTCGACTTCTTGCAAGGGCTCTTGAAAAACGCCGGTGCCGGCCTGCCCAACATGGGCCAGTGGGTGGCGCCAACGCTGAACCCGGAAGAGCTGGACAAACGCATCCAGGAGCTGAAAACCGTGCACTTCTGGCTGGAGCAAAACTCAAAACTGCTGGCCACCACCATCCAGGCCATGGAGGTGCAGCGCATGACGCTGGCCACGCTGCAAACCATGAACCTGCCGCTGGCCGACATTGGCAACGCACTGCGTTTGAAGCCTTTTGCGGCCAGCCCGCCGGCGGCCGACGACGAAGACGACGTCGATGCGGCGCCCGAAACCAGCCCACCCGCCACCGCCACGCGCGCTGCCAGCAAGGCCCCGAAAAAGGCCCACGCTGCCAGCGCGGCACCGCCCGCCGTGGACCCGCTGCAGTGGTGGAGCGCACTGACGCAGCAGTTCACCGAACTGGCCACGCAAGCCGTCAAAGACAGCGCCGGCGACGCCGCCAAGAATCTGGCCGGTGCCGTGGTCAAGCAGACCCTGGCCACCGCCAGCGGCGCCTTGAAAAAGGCCGGTGGCCGCGCCTCGCCCGCCACCTCCGCCACAGCCGCGCCGCGCAAGCGTTGAAGCGGCATCGGCATTTTTTGAGGTTCCGATGGCGCCCTTGAAGCCGACGCCGGTTTTCCTGGTGGGCCACGCCACCCACCCCGACTGGCGGGCTGCGCTGGCGCTGTGCACGGCGCAGTTGCAGGCGGCTGTAGCGGCCCAAAGCCATGCGGCAACGGTCGGCCCAAGCCAGCCGGCCGCAGCGCCGCTGTCGCTGGGTTTTGTCTACTTCACCGACCATTACGCGGCGCACGCCCAAGCCCTGGTGCAGGCCTTGCAGCTGCAATGGCCGGGGCTGCACTGGGTGGGTTCGGTGGGCGTGGGCGTGGCGGCGATGGCGGTGGAATACATCAACGAGCCGGCGTTGGTGTTGATGCTGGCGGCCCTGCCCGCCACCAGCTTCGAAGTCTTCTCGGGCGCGCAAAAGCTGCAGCACATCGACGCTTACAGCGCCCTCGTGCACGCCGATGGCGCCACGCCCGACATGGCCGAGTTGATCGCCGAAATGAGCAAACGCACCCGTTCGGGCTACCTCTTCGGCGGCCTGGCGGCTTCGCGCGGCGCTGCCGTGCAAATTGCCGATGGCGCCTGGCAGGGTGGTTTGTCGGGTGTGGCCTTCAGCGATGAAGTGGCCCTGCTGTCGCGCGTCACGCAGGGCTGCCAACCGCTGGGTGCAACGAGGGTGGTGACGGCCTGCAAAGGCAACATCGTGCTGCAGCTGGATGGCCAACCGGCGCTGGCCTGCCTGCTGCAGGACTTGAAACTGCCGGGCCTGGAAGACCTGCGCCAGGCGCTGCCGCAGCTGCGGTCCACGCTGGTGGGCCTGACCGATGAAACCGACCGCGCGCAGGCCTTCAGCGGAGCTTTTGCTGGCCGCATCAGCCCGTTCGGCACCGACACCAAAGTGCGCCACCTGATCGGTCTGGACCCCGCGCGCCAGGCGGTGGCGGTGGCCGACACCGTGCGCGTGGGCATGCGGCTGGCGTTCTGCCAGCGCGACGTGCAGGCCGCACGCCGTGACCTGGTGCGCATCTGCAGCGAGATCCGCGACGAACTTGAGGGCCCCGAGTTGCGCCACATCGCCGGCGCGTTGTATGTCAGCTGCGCAGGCCGGGGCGGGCCACACTTTGGTGGCCCTTCGGCCGAGCTGCAGATCGTGCAGCACGCCCTGGCCGGCGCGGCCGGGCACGAAGTGCCGCTGGTGGGTTTTTTTGCCGGCGGCGAAATTGCGCGCCACCATCTTTATGGCTACACCGGCGTGCTCACTGTGTTCACGGCACCAACCTGAAATCGCTGGGTGCACAAGGCCAAAGGCGTGCCGAAGGTCGGTGTCTGGAACGTATGCGGGTCAGCTCTTCAAACCTCGTCGGCTTCGATATCCAGGCTGCGCCTGCGCACCCCGAGACCCGCCACGCTGACGGTGATGCGCAGCGTCTGACCCACCGGCACGTTGCGGCTGAAACGGCAGTCCAGGTTGTCCCAGGCGCCCGGGTTGTGGGCCGGGGCGCGGCGGCGCCATTGCTGCGTGCCGTTGGTTTGCACCGTCATCTGCAACCAGGGCTCGGCCGCTGATGGGGCTGCATCGGCCGGCACGTGCACGGTGACGGCGCAAGCGATTTCGAAGCGCCGTTCGCGCCGCGCATCGGCGGGTATGGTGAGGCTGGCGGTGGCGGCGTCTGCAGCCTGGATGAACCAGCGCTCGGGTGCGTCTTTTGCGGGGGGCTTGGCGGGTGACATGCCCGCATTTTCACGCCGTCGTAAAGTCCGGGTCGCGCCGCACCGCCTGCGGCATGCAAGGACGCACCAACCATGAACGTGCCAGCCGATCCCAGGGCCCTGGCCGCCCCCCCTGACACGCCCGCGGTGCTGGCAACCACCGACCGCAGCGCCCGCCAAGCCGCCGTGCTGGCTGCGCTGCAACCCTTGCTGCCTGCGCACGCGCTGCTGTGGCATGCCGAAGACACGGTGCCTTATGAATGTGACGGCCTGACGGCATATCGCCAACTGCCGCTGCTGGTGGCGCTGCCGGAAAACGAGGTGCAAGTGGCGGCGGTGCTGAAAGCCTGCCATGCGCTGCAGGTGCCGGTGGTGGCGCGTGGTGCCGGCACGGGCTTGAGCGGCGGCGCGCTGCCGCACGCTTTGGGCGTCACGCTCAGCCTGGCCAAGTTCAACAAGATCGTGCTCGTTGACAAAGCAGCCCGCACCGCCACCGTGCAATGCGGCGTGCGCAACCTGGCTATTTCCGAAGCGGCGGCGCCGCACGGCCTGTATTACGCGCCCGACCCGAGCAGCCAGATTGCCTGCACCATCGGCGGCAACGTGGCCGAAAACAGCGGTGGTGTGCATTGCCTGAAATACGGCCTCACGTTGCACAACGTCTTGCGTGTGCGTGGCTACACCGTGCAAGGCGAAGCGGTTGAATTTGGTTCCGAAGCGCTCGACGCCCCGGGCCTGGACTTGCTGCCGCTGGTGGTGGGCAGCGAAGGCATGCTGGCCGTAACGACCGAAGTGACCGTCAAGCTGGTGCCCAAACCGCAACTGGCACGCTGCATCATGGCCAGCTTCGACGACATCAGGAAAGCCGGCGACGCAGTGGCCGCCATCATCGCCGCCGGCATCATCCCGGCCGGGCTTGAAATGATGGACAAGCCGATGACGGCTGCGGTGGAAGATTTTGTGCACGCCGGTTATGACCTCAGCGCGGCGGCCATTTTGCTGTGTGAAAGCGACGGCACGCCCGAAGAAGTGGCCGAAGAAATAACACGCATGCTGGACGTGCTGTCGGGTGCCGGCGCCACCCGCATGGAAGTCAGCAAAGACGAAGCGCAGCGGCTGAAGTTCTGGAGCGGGCGCAAAAACGCTTTCCCGGCCAGCGGCCGCATCAGCCCTGACTACATGTGCATGGACAGCACCATCCCGCGCAAACGCCTGGCCGACATCTTGCTGGCCATTGCCGAGATGGAAGTCAAGTACGGCCTGAAATGCTGCAACGTTTTTCACGCTGGCGACGGCAACCTGCACCCGCTGATCTTGTTTGACGCCAGCGACGCCGACCAGATGCACCGCTGCGAACTCTTCGGTGCCGACATCCTGGAAACCAGCGTCGCGATGGGCGGCACCGTGACCGGCGAACACGGTGTGGGTGTTGAAAAACTCAGCAGCATGTGTGTGCAGTTCAGCAGCGAAGAGCGCGAGCAGATGTTTGCCGTCAAACGTGCCTTCGACGAACAGGGCACGCTGAACCCCGGCAAGGTGATACCGACACTGCAGCGCTGCGCCGAATATGGCCGCATGCATGTCAAACGCGGCTGGTTGCCGTTTGCCGAACTGGAGCGCTTTTGACTGCCGCCGACGGCAGCTTGCAAGCGCTGATCGAGCAGGTGCGGGCCGCGCGGCAGCGGCAGGCGCCGCTGAACATCATTGGCGGCGGCACCAAGCATTTTTACGGCGGCACCGTGCAGGGCGAACCGCTTGCTGTGCGCGCGCTGCAGGGCATCAGCAGTTACGAGCCCAGTGAACTGGTGGTCACGGTGCGCGCCGGCACGCCGCTGCTGGAGCTGGAAACCGTGCTGGCCGAACAAGGCCAGTGCCTGCCATTCGAGCCACCGCGTTTTGGTTCCGGATTTGATTCGGGGTCTGGGGCCGGATTTGAAAAACTCGGCACCGTGGGCGGCATGGTGGCGGCGGGCCTGGCGGGCCCGGCGCGGGTGTCGGTGGGCGGCGTGCGCGACTACGTGCTGGGCGCCACGCTGCTGAACGGCCGCGCCGAACTGCTGCACTTTGGCGGCACGGTGATGAAAAACGTC
>JAYUPP010000435.1:0-7064 GCA_043760045.1 Betaproteobacteria bacterium | reverse complement strand
AACAACTGCACGGCCTGCTCGGCATGCTGCGCAGCAGCGGCCAGCGCGCCGCCAAACCAGTGCAGGCGGGCCATCTCGCGCAGGTCCAGCCCCTGGGCGCGCAGGTCGCCCAGTTTGCGGTGCAGGGCCAGCGCCTGTTGGCGCGCCTGCAGGGCGCCGTCCAGGCACCCGATGGCCGCTTTTGATTCGGCACAGGCCACCCACAGCGCAGCCTGGTCTTTGTCGCCCTGGTCTACGCTGTGCAACAAAGCCAGTTCCAGCAGCGCGGCGGCTTCGCGGTGGGCCCCGGCCTGCGCGGCTTCATAGGCGGCCAGCGGCGCCAGCCGCAGCACGGCCGCAGTCAGGCCGGCCTGCTGCGCGTGGTGCACCTGCCGCGCGGCGCAAGCGCCGCGCAGGCCGAGAGCGTCCAGCAGCGCGTGGTGCAGCGCTGCGGCGCGCATTGGCGGGCACGTGGCTTCGATGCTGCGCCGGGCCAGTTCGTGGCGAAAGCGCAGCGTCTGCTTCTCTGCCGCTTGCCCCTCTTCAACTTGCCATTTCGCTTGCCCTTCAAGCAGCAGCAGACCGGCGCTCAGGCATTCGTCGATGACTGCTGCGGCATCGTCGAGCACGGCATCGACGATCTCGCGCTCCAGCTCCGCAGGCGAAAGGCTGACCAGCTCCAGCAGTTCGCGAGCGCTGCTTGATAAGCGCGCTGCACGGGCCAGCACCGCGTCTTGCACCGCCCCAGGCAGCGCGCCGCCCCGGCTGGCCAGTGCTTCGGTGACAAAAAAAGGGTTGCCCTGCGTGACGCGGTGCAAGCCCGTGGCGTCGCGCCCGGCCTGGCGCGCCAGTTCAGAAACACCCGCCGGCGACAAGGGCGCCAGAGCCAGGCGCAACGTGTGGCGGGGTGGCAGGCTGCCCAGCAGCTCGCGCAGCGGGTGGTCTGCCGCCAGTGCGTCGTCGCGGTACACCAGCGCCAGCATGGCCTGTGTCTGGTCGATGCGGCGCCCCAGGTAGCGCAGCAGGTCCAGCGTGGCGCCGTCGGCCCACTGCACGTCGTCTATCACCACCACGATGGGCGCTGCGCGGTCGCGCAACAAAGACAACATGCCGGCCAGCACGTCTTGCGTGGCGCGGCCGTTGCGCACGGCGGCGGCCAGCGAAGGTGGCAAGCGGTGTATCAGGTCGATCAGCGCCCCCAGTGGCGGCGCCGAGAGCAGGGGCTCACAACTGCTCCACAGCCAGTCGATGCCCGGCGGCAGCCGGCTGATGGCTTCGCGCAGCAAACTCGTTTTGCCGATGCCGGGCTCGCCATGCAGCAGCAAACAAACACCACCGGCGCGCAAGGTCTGGGCGCGCTGGCTGATGCGCAGCAGCTCGGGGTCACGCTCGATCAGCATGGAAAGCTGGGGCGGCGCTCAAAACGAGCGGCGCTGCTGCCAGGTGGCGTGGATGGCAAACGCCGGCGGCGTTTGACGTGGCACTGTTTCATGCTTCCGGGCGTTGCCCCGGATCACGAAACTCAACGTCCTGGTGCCTGCAAGCGGGCGGCTGTGGTGTAGACCTTTTCAGCTGCGCGTTTGGCCAGAGTGGCCAGTTGCAGCAGCAGCGCGTCGGTGCGCGCGTGGGTGTTCATGCGCGTGTGTTCGAACGATGCGCCCATCACCGATTCAGGCGCGCCTTGCCACGCCGTCACCAGCAGGTAGCGCCGTGCCGACCTGGCGCTGCGCAGCAACGCCACCGACTGCAGGTCGGCTCTGGAAACGCGTGTCGGGCCTTTGAACCGTTCCACCATGTGCGGCAGGAACGTGGTCGTCATGAAGTCCTCAAAAGCATCGACGGCGACGCCGGGCTGCAGGCTCAGCGTTTCTTCACGGATGGCTTCTGACATCGCGATGTCTCCTGGCGGGTTGTCAACCGCAGCAGCGTGCGTGCTGCCCCAGGCCCTGTCCATCCCTTACTTCACAGACAGCATCACCAGCATCGCCGCTGCCAGGTCTTCCAGCGCCGTGCCCACCGACTTGAACACCGTTCGTTCGGTGGCATGGCTGCGGCCTTTGTGGCTGCCACGGCACAGCTCGTGCAACTGCGCGCGCACGTCGGCCACCGTGAACAGGCCCTGGTGCATGGGCGACAGCAGGTCGCCGCTTTTGGCTAACGCTTCTTCGGTGTCTACAAACAAAGAGGCATCGACAAAACAGGCGTCGTCAGCTTCGCGCATGCCGGGCGTGAAGCCGCCGATCAGATCGAGATGGCTGCCCGGCTGCAGCCAGCGGCCCTGCACCAGCGGCGTGCTGGACAGGGTGGCGCAGCTCACGATGTCAGCCGCTGCCACGGCCGGGCCCAGCTCGGGCGCGGCCAGGGCGTTGAAGCCTTTTTGGTACAGCGTGTCGGCCAGCGCCTGCGCGGCTTTGAACTTGCGCGCCCACACCGTCACGCGCGTGATCTTGCGCACCTCGCGGTAGGCCTCGGGCACCAGTTCGGCCACGCGGCCGGCGCCCAACACCAGCAGGTGGCTGGCATCGGCGCGTGCCAGGTAAGAAGCGGCCAGCGCCGACGCCGCCGCCGTGCGTCGCGCGGTGACCTGGTCACCGTCCATCAGCACCAGCGGCTTGCCGGTGGAAGCGTCGTGCAGCAGCAGGCTGGCGTGCAGGCCGGGCAGGCCGCGTGCGGCATTGCCGGGCGCGATGTTGACTATCTTCACCGCGTAATAACCACCCGGCTGCCAGGCCGGCATCAACAGCGACGTGAGCGCCGGCCCGTCGCCAAAACGCAGCGTGTGGGTGTGCCGCTGCGGCACTTCGCAGCCGGCCACAAACAGCTCGCGCAGGGCCGGTATCAGCTGCGCAAAAGGCAACGCCGCTTCGGTGGCGGCGGCGTCCAGTACCGGCAGGGTGGAGCTGGGGCGAATGGGCATGGATTGCGGGTGCGGCCGGCAGTTGAGCCTGCAGCGGGTGAGAGCGTAACCGCGAATCCGGGCGCGAGCGCACCGCTGGCTGGGTCTGCGGCGGCCGGGCCCAGCGCGACAGGAAGATCAGATGTTCAGCGGTAAGTGGCCAGCAGGATGTTGGTTTCGGTTCCGGCAATGCCCTTCACCAGCCGCACCCGTTCCAGCACCTGCGACAGCTCGGGCATGCTGGGTGCGCGGATTTCCGCGAGCAAGTCCCAGCGGCCGTTGGTGTCGTGCAGCGCTTCCACACCGGGTTCGCCCAGCAGGCTGGCGATGACGGCGCGGGTCTGGTTGCCTTCCACCCGCACGCCCATCCAGGCCCGTATCTGGTCGGGCTCGGCGTCGGGCCGCAAACGCAGGCTGTAACCCACGATCACCTGCGCGTCTTCCAGCTTGCGCAGCCGGTTGCTGACGGTGCCGCGCGACACCTTCAGCTTGGTCGCCAGCGTGGCTATGGTGGTGCGGGCGTCTTTGCGCAGCAGCGCAATCAGGGCGCGGTCGGTGTCGTCCATGAACGAAGTGTGACGCAGCCTTTGAGCGGTGCCGTGCAGGCAGCAATTCGCCCTAGACTGAACCCGAACACACCACCCTGACCGGAGCCCTGCATGGCCACCCGTTACTTTCGCGCCCCAGCGCTGCAGGCCGGTTTTTTCGTGACGGCTCTGGCGCTGTTTGGGGCCCTGTTGCAGCAGCCCGCAGCAGCGGCCACGGTGGCCAGCGTGTCGCCCCAGGGTGAAGTGGCCGAAGTGCGCCAGGTGCTGGTGCGTTTTAACGAGGCCGTGGTGGCCTTCGGCGAAGCGCGCTTGTCAAGCCCCGTGCATGTGGCCTGCACCGGCGGCACACCCGCTGGCAGCGGCCGCTGGGCGAACGACCGCACGTGGCAGTTCAACTTCAGCCAGGCGCTGCCGCCCGGCCTGCGGTGCAGCGTCAAGCTGCGTGCCGAATGGCAACCTTTGGCCGCTGCAGCGCCGCTGGCCGGCCGCAGCGAATTCAGCTTCAACACCGGTGGCCCGGCGGTGCTGCGCGTGTGGCCCGGTGAGGGCAGCGAGATCGAAGAAAACCAGCACTTCGTGCTGCAGCAAAACGGCCCGGCGGTCGAGACCAGTGTGCTGCGGGGTGCCTGGTGCGAGGTGCAGGGCATCGGCGAACGCATTGCGGTGCGCGTGGTGGCCGGTGCCGCCCGCAGCGACATCATCCAGGCGCTGAAGCTGCAGGCCCAAACCGCGCGGCTGCTGGTGCTGGCTTGCGCGCGGCCGCTGCCCGGCGACACGCCGATGCGCCTGGTGTGGGGCACCGGCATTGCCGCGCAGGCGAAACCGGAGGTGCCGAACACCACGCAGGTGCTCACCACCACACAGCAGCGCTTTGACTACCGCGTGCGCAAGGCTTTCACCGCCGACTTCAGCTGCGAACGTGAGCGCGCCAACGCACCCTGTTTGCCCATCAGGCCGCTGACGCTGACTTTCTCTGCACCGGTGCCGCGCGCAGTGGCGCAACAGGTGCGTTTGCAGCCCGCCACCGGCGCCGCGCTGGCGCCCGTGTTTGACATAGACGACAAGTCGGCCGAGGTGTCGCAGCTGGCCTTCGCCACGCCGCTGGCGGAAAACGCCAGCTTCAGCATGCAGTTGCCGCCGGATGTGAAAGACGCCTCGGGCCGCGGCCTGGCCAACGCCGCCAGCTTCCCGATGAAAGTGGCCACCGGCGCCGCGCCGCCGATGGCCAAATTCGCGACCGCGCCCTTTGGCATCGTCGAGCTGAATGCCGAACCCATGCTGCCGGTGACGCTGCGCCATGTGCAGGCTGAGCTGCGGCCTGGTGCAGCAAGTTCAGCCGCAAGTTCGGGCGCAAGTTCGGGCGGCCAACTGCGCATCAAAACCATAAAAGCGCCGGCCGACATGCTGGCCTGGGTGGGCAAGCTGCGGCGTTATCACGAATCACAAATCAGCGCTCGCGAAGCCGGGTTGCCAGCCGCACAGTGGACTGAGCTTCAAGCCGACACCGACGCGCGGGGCCGCCCCATGCAGCGCCGCGTGGACCGGGTGCTGGCCACGCGTGAAGTGTCGCTGCTGAACGCTGACAGCAGCGCCCGCCGCATGAGCTTGCCGCAGCTGCAGGGCGGCGACCCACGGCCCTTTGAAGTGGTGGGCATACCGCTGCCCGAGCCCGGTTACCACGTGCTTGAAATTGAATCGGCGCGGCTGGGTGCAGCGCTGCTGGACAAGGCCGCGCCCATGTATGTGCGCACGGGTGTGCTGGTGACGAACCTGGGCCTGCATTTCAAACACGGGCAGGTGAGCAGCGTGGCCTGGGTGACGACGCTGGACCGGGGCACACCGGTGGCTGGCGCAGCAGTGGTGGTGCACAACTGCCAGGGTAGGGTGCTGTGGTCGGGCACCACCGACGCCATGGGGCTGGCACGCATTCCACAAATCCTCGACGCCGACAACCGCCGTTGTGTGGCCGAAAGTGGTTTGTTTGTCACGGCGCAGAAAGCCAGGCCCGGCGCCAACCCGGGCCGGGCCGACACCACCTTTGTTTTCAGCGCCTGGCAGCAGGGCATCGAGCCGTGGCGTTTCAACGTGCCCACACGCGCACCGGGCGAAGCCAGTGGCGCTGCCGAACTTCGGGCCCACACCGTGTTCGACCGCAGCTTGCTGCGTGCCGGCGAAACCGTGGCCATGAAACATTTCATTCGCCAGCAAACGCTGCAGGGCCTGGCCGCGCTGAAACCCGAAGACCTGCCCACTGCCATGAAGCTGGTGCACGAGGGCAGCAACCAAAGCACCACGCTGCCGCTGCAATGGAACAGCGTGCGCAGCGCGGCCGCGCAGTGGAACATTCCGCCTGCCGCCAAACTGGGCCGTTATCAAGTGGTGCTGCAGCGCGTGGCCAGTGTGCCAGCGGTGTCGGATTCGCCAGGCCGTGAGCAGCCAGGCGGCGAAACCCGCCGCGTGCAGGAATGGCCGAGTGGCAGTTTCCGCGTCGAAGAATTTCGCGTGCCGTTGATAGACGCCCGGGTGGTGGCGCCGAAGGTGGCCCCTGTCGCACCCAAAGAGCTGGCCCTTTCGGTCCAGATGGCTTATTTGTCGGGCGGCGCCATGGCGCAGGCGCCGTTGCGCGCCAGTGCTTTGCTGCGCCCGCGTGCGCCGCGTTTTGCGGGCCATGAGGACTTCAGTTTCGAGCCGCCGCGTGAAGTGGGGCCCGACACGCCGGCGCCAGAAAATGAAGAAAGCACGCCATCCCCCCGGGGCAAGCTGGTGGCCGACCAGGTCACGCTGACCACCGACGTGAACGGCAGCGCGCGCTGGCAGCTGGCCGCGCTGCCGGCCATCAAACAGCCCAGCGAACTGCTGGCTGAAGTGAGCTTCAACGACCCGAACGGCGAAGTGCAGACCGTGTCAAACACGGTGCCGCTGTGGCCCAGCGCGGTGGTGGTGGGCATCAAGGCCGCTTCGTGGGCCAGCGCGCGCGGCCAGGCCCGGTTCACGGTGCTGGCGCTCGACACCCGCGGCCTGCCCATCAGGGGCCAGGCGGTGCAGGTGCGCGGCCGGCTGGCCCACACCATCAGCACCCGCAAGCGCATGGTGGGCGGCTTCTATGCCTATGACAACCGCACCGAAATGCAAGAGCTGGGAAGTCTTTGCAGCGGCAGCACCGACGCAAAAGGCCTGCTGCAGTGCGAAGCCAAACTGGCCAGCGCCGGCCAGGTGGAACTGGTGGCCGAAGCGAAAGACACTGCCGGCCACAGCAGCCAGGCCGCCACCAGCGTGTGGGCGACGCAGCAGGGCGAGTTGTGGTTTGCGCAAGACAACGACGACCGCATCGATGTGCTGCCCGAAAAAAGACGCTATGAGCCCGGCGAAACCGCGCGCCTGCAGGTGCGCATGCCTTTCCGGGAGGCCACCGCGCTGGTGGCGGTGGAACGCGAAGGCATCATCGACACGCGGGTGCTCACGCTGCGCGGCAGCGACCCCACAGTGGAACTGCTGATCGACAAAAGCTGGGGCCCCAACGTTTACGTCAGCGTGCTGGTGGTGCGCGGCCGCGTCCGCCAGGTGCCGTGGACTTCGTTTTTCACTTGGGGCTGGAAAGAGCCGGTGAACTGGGCGCGCAGCTTCTGGTTTGAAGGCCGCCA
>JAYUPP010000434.1:0-2790 GCA_043760045.1 Betaproteobacteria bacterium | reverse complement strand
CGCCTGCAGGCGCTGTTTGGGCACCTGCCCTGCAAATTTTTGCAGACCTCGGTGCGCAGCGCCGAGATGATGAAGTACTGCTGCAACAACTTCCACGCACTGAAGATCACTTTTGCCAATGAAACGGCGCGGTTGTGCAGTGCGCTGGGTGTGGACCCGTTTGAAGTCATGGACCTGGTGTGCCAGGACACGCAGCTGAACATTTCGCGCGCTTACCTGCGCCCCGGGTTTGCTTTTGGCGGTTCATGTTTACCCAAGGATTTGCGCGCCACCAGTTACCTGGCGAAGATGCATGACGTTGAAATTCCCATGCTGTCCAGCATTCTGGAATCGAACCAGGCGCACCTGGCGCAGGCCGCGCAGAAGGTGCTGGCCAGCGGCAAGAAGCGTATTGGTTTCATCGGCCTCAGCTTCAAGAGCGGCACTGATGATTTGCGCGAGAGCCCGCTTGTCACGCTGGCCGAACAGCTCATCGGCAAGGGCCTGCAGCTCAGTATCTACGACCCCGACGTGCACCTGTCGCAACTGCTGGGCGCCAACCGCCGTTACATCGAACAGCACCTGCCGCACATCGGCCAGCTGGTGCGCGCCGACATCGAAGCTGTGATCAAGGAAAGCGAACTGCTGGTGGTGGCGCTCGGCGACAAAACCGTCACCGATGCGCTGCAGCGCTGCCTGCGTGCCGAACAAAAAGTGCTGGACCTGACGAAGCTCAGCAACGCCGGCGAGCTGGCGGCGGCCGTGCAGGGGCTGAACTGGTAGTCTGCCGCGCTCAGGCACCCAGCCCTTACTGACTTCAACGACCAACGCCCTTCATGCGCGACATCGCCCTGGCCCTTTTTGTTGCAGCGCTGCTGCCGCTGGCATTCAAGCGCCCGTGGGTGGGCGCCCTGATGTTCGCGTGGGTGTCGATCATGAACCCGCACAAGCTCGCCTGGGGTTTTGCGAACAACTTCCCCTGGGCGCAGTTGATCGCCGTCGTCACGCTGCTGGGTTTCTTGTTTTCGCACCGCGAACGCAAATCCTTCCCGCTGACCGGGCTGACAGTCGTCTACATGTCTTTGATGGTGTGGATGACGGTAACCTCATTTTTTGCGTTAGGCATTCCGGAATGGGTGCAGGGTCGCTGGTTTTACGTGATGAAGATTCACCTCATGGTGCTGGTCACATTGATGCTGATCCGCGAGCGCAAGCACATCGAATGGCTGGTCTGGGTGGTGGTGGTGTCAGTGGGTTTTTATGGCATCAAGGGTGGCGCCTTCACCATTGCATCGGGCGGCGGCGCGCGGGTGTGGGGCCCGCCGGGCGGCATGATCGAAGACAACAACGCGCTCGCCGTGGCACTGGTGATGATGGTGCCGCTGTTCTTTTATCTCATCATCACGAGCAGCCGGCGTGCCGTCAAAGTGGGCCTGGGCCTGGGCCTCGTGCTGATGGCCTTTGCGGTGCTGGGCACGCAGTCACGCGGTGCGCTGGTGGCGCTGCTGGCGATGGCGGCCGTGCTGGGCTTGAAGAGCAAACGGCCCGTCATTGCGAGCCTGGTGATTGCCGCAGCGATGCTGGCGGGCGTGGCCTTCATGCCCGAGACCTGGAGCAACCGCATGGACACCATCAAGTCCTACCAAGCCGACAGCTCGGCGATGACGCGCATTTACACCTGGATCACGCTGTGGAACCTGACCCTCGACCGGCCCTATGTGGGCGGCGGTTTTGGCACCGACACGCTCAGCGTCTTTCGGCGCTATGCGCCTACGGAGGCACCGTTCAACATCTACACCGGCACCGTGTGGGTGGCGCACAGCATTTACTTTCAGGCGCTGGGTGAACATGGCTTCCCGGGGTTGATGCTCTACCTGGCGCTGGGCTTCATGACCTGGCGCATGGCCGCGCGCACCATCAAGCAAACGCAGAACGACCCCGAGTTCAGCAACTGGGCGCCGCTTTTGATGCGCATGACGCAGGTCAGCCTGATCGGCTTTGCCAGTGGCGGTGCGTTCTTGTCGTTGATGCACCTGGACGTCATCTTCTACCTGATGGCCATCATCGTGGTCACCGATGCAACCGTGCGCGAAGCGCAGAAAGCGCGAGCCAAGCCGGTGCCAGGCTGGGGAGTCAGGGCAACGCCCGATACTGCTGCAGAAAGGCCCGCACTCGACAGGCCATCATCACCAAGGCCCGCGCCCGACCGGCCCGCACCATCAGGCCCCTGGCCAGGCGTGCGCACGTGAGCGCGGCCCACGGGCTGCTGGCGCATGCCGCGCGGGCCTGGGCCGGGGCCAGTGCTCTGCGGCATGGCCCGCGCCTCAGCATCCTGATCTTTCACCGTGTGCTGCCATCACCCGACCCGCTGTTTCCGAGCGAGGTGGACGCCGCGCGGTTCGAACAGATGATGTCGCTGGTGGCCACCGCCTTCAGGGTGCTGCCGCTGGCCGAAGCCGTGCAGCGCCTGCGGCAGCAGCGGCTGCCGCAGCGCGCGCTGGCGATCACATTTGACGACGGCTACGCCGACAACGAAGAGATCGCGCTGCCCATCCTGCAACGCCACAAGCTGCCGGCCACGTTTTTTGTCGCCACCGGTTTCCTGGACGGCGGCCGCATGTGGAACGACACCGTCATTGAATGCATCAGGCACACGACGCGCCCGGCCATCAATCTGGAAGCTCTGGGCTTGCAGCGGGTGCCCACGGGCACGGTGGCTGAACGCCGGGCGGCCATCGCGCGCATCATTCCGCCCATCAAATATCTGGACCTCGCGGGCCGTGAAGCGGCTTTGCAAACCCTGCACAGCGC
>JAYUPP010000433.1:0-2791 GCA_043760045.1 Betaproteobacteria bacterium | reverse complement strand
TCGTCGGCCACGGCCTGGATCATGCTGCCGAAGATGTCGGGGTTGATCTCGCGCCAGCGCAGGCTGCCGGCGTGCAGCAGGTAGGTGCGCGCCATGCGGGTGAAGCGGGGTACATCGCTGCTGCCCGAAAACAAGCCGCCATTGACATACGGGAACTGGTCGGCCCAGGGCCGCAAATTGGCCGTCAGTCGGTGCCGGTTGTCCAGCCGGCCTTGGTGGCGGGTGGGCACATTCATGGCGCGGAAGATTTGCGACAGCACCTCGTGGGTGTTGCTGCCGTCGCGCTCGCTCATCTGGTCCACGGTCCGGGTGAACAGGCCCTCGCCATTGAAGATGTCGGTGTCTTCGGCAAAAAAGCAGAACACCAGCCGGGCCATGAAGTGGTTCATGTCGACGCGGCGCGCGTCGGTGGCCCAGTCGGGGTTTTCGCGCAGCAGTTCGACATACAGCTTGTTCAGGCGCCCGGTGGCGCGCACGTCGATGGGGTTGTCCTTGATCTCCTTGATGGTGGAGATGCCGGCCAGCGGCAGCAAGAAGCCGAAGTGGTTGGGGAAGTCCGCGTAGGCGCAGGCAATGGTTTCACCGCCGGCCAGCTCTTCGGCCTCCAGCGCTTGCCCGTCGGTGGCCAGGATGAACTTGGCCTTGGCTTTGGTGGTGGCCGCGCTGGCGCGCAAGGCCTTCAAGGTTTCGCCCAAGGCGCCCGCTGCGCACACGGCGATGTGGATGTTGTTGCGCTGGAGCACCCCCCCGGGCACATCCGACGTGTTGTTGTTGCCGGTGCGCAGGCGCTTGAGGGCGGTGTCCTTGTTGCCAAAGGCCGCCAGGAACGCAAACGGGAACTCCACCGCATCGAAGGGCTGCAGGGCCAGCTCGGATATCGCGGCTTCGATTTCTACGGGGCTCATGTCTTGTCGCTGCTTGAGGTTCGCCTGTTCCTGCCCATGGTAGCGGCCTGTTTGCCGCCGGCAGCCGCAGGCCGCACGAGGGCGCGGCCAGCAAGATCACCCGCTCACAATGACGGGCCACCGCAAGCACCCGGCCCGCACTCGACACCCCGCCCAGGACGTCCGACATGACCACCAGCCCCTTGCCCCCGCCCGCTGTCCAGCCCGCCCCCGCCAAAGTGCGCTGGGGCATCCTGTCCACCGCGCTGATCGGCACCCAGAAGGTGATCCCGGCGCTGCGCCAGGCCCACAACGTCGAGCTGGTGGCCATCGCCTCGCGCAGCCCCGACGCGGCGCAGGCAGCGGCCCACGCGCTGGGCATCCCCAGCGCCCACGGCAGCTACCAGGCCCTGCTGGCCGACCCCAGCGTCGAGGTGGTCTACAACCCGCTGCCCAACCACCTGCATGTGCCGTGGACGCTGGCTGCGGTGCGCGCCGGCAAACATGTGCTGTGCGAAAAGCCGATGGCCCTGAGCGCGGCCGAGTTGGAGGTGCTGCGCCCCTATGCCAGCCAGGTACACATCGCCGAGGCCTTCATGGTGCGCCACCACCCGCAGTGGACGGCGGTGCGCGAACAACTGCGGGCCGGCGCCATTGGTGAGCTGCGCTGCCTGCAGGTGACCTTCAGCTATTTCAACGACGACCCGGCCAGTATCCGCAACCGGGCCGACATCGGCGGTGGTGCGCTCTACGACATCGGCGGTTATGCCGTGGTTGCCGGGCGTTGGTTTTTCGAGGCCGAGCCGCAGCGTGTCAGCGCGATGATCGACCGCGACCCCCGGTTCGGCACCGACCGCCATGCCAGCGCCTGGCTCGATTTCGGCCAGAGCCGGCAATTGGCCTTGACCGTGTCCACCCAGACCACGCGTTATCAGCGGGTGCAACTGCTGGGCACTCGCGGCCGCATCGAGATCGAAACCCCCTTCAATGCGCCGCAGGATGCCCCCTGCCGCTGGGGCCTGGACACCGACAGCGCGCTGGACGGCAGCACCCTGCGCTGGACCACTGTGCCGGTGGTCGACCAGTACCAACTGCAGGCCGAGGCGTTTTCGCAGGCGGTGCGCACGCAGGCGCCCGATGCCCGCGGGCTGGACGATGCGATCCAGAACCTGCGCATCATCGAAGCCTTGTTCGCCAGCGCTGCGGGCGCTGGCGTGCAGCGGCTTTGAACCTGCCGGCTGCTGCCTTGGCCGCGTGGTGCCCTGCCTAATCCCCAGATTGGGTGCTGACGGGCGGGTGACAAGGCCATTTCAAGCTGCCAGAACCTCAGGCGCCAATGGGCCGCCAACAGGGAGACGAGTGATGCGAGATTCGATGGGCATGCTTTTGGTCAGCACCGCACTGCTGATGCCGTGCGTGGGCAGCGCGCAGCCCATCAGCGTGGTCAATGGCACGGTCACTATGTTCCGTGACAGCCGGGGTGCCAATGATGTCGGCGCGACCGCTGGTGAGCGTTTCCAGTTCGGTGCCGACGTGGTCGGTGGGTCGGCCGGTGTGTCGGTCGGCGCCACCTACGGCCCGAGCGGGTTCACGGTCGGCCAATTTGCCTGCGGCCCGCTGGCCGTCAACCCACGATCGTGCACGCGCACCACCGCCTTCAACGCGGGCCGCCTCCAGCCCTGGACGCTGCGCTTTGCCAGCGGTGCAGACACCCTGGGCCTGCCTGGTCCCAGCTTGCTGGGGACCGAACAAGCGGTGCCCTTCCCAACCTCGGTCACGCTGGCGGGCAGTGGGCTGACGCCCACCGTGTCCTGGGTAGTGCCCAATGCCTTTGCACCCGACGGTTTTCGCATCAACGTCTTCGACAAGAACCGCGTGCTGCCCAATGGCGGCATCGGTATCGTGCA
>JAYUPP010000432.1:0-2793 GCA_043760045.1 Betaproteobacteria bacterium | reverse complement strand
CCAGCCGCGGGCCGATCAAGTGGAAGCGCAAACAGGCCGCTGAAATGGACATCTGTTCCAGCACCACGTATACGTAACGAAGCAGGTTGCTGCGCAGTTTGCCGCTCAACGCCAGCTGCTCGCGAAGATCTTCGGCCGTGATGCGCCAGGCCGCGCCGGGCCCCTGCACCATGGCCTGCAGCGGCGTCGTGTTGACACCCAGCGTCAGCGCAGCGCCGAGCGCGCCTTCGCGGCCTACCAACCCGAGCTCCAGGCTGGGGTGATGTTCGATACGGGTCAGCAATGACACACAACCCGCCACCGGGAAATAAGCGTGTTGCGCCACCGCGCCGCTTTCACACAAGATGTCACCCATTGCCAACTGCACACTGACGCACGAAGCCAAGAGGCGCGCCCTGTCTTCGCTGGGCAGCGAATGAATGAGTTGGTTGTACTCGGCTTCCAAACCCCTGCTCCTTGGCTGTGCACGGCCGCATGCATGGCCGAGAACCGGTGTGAGACACGGCTACGGCATCGGGTGCGCACCGATGGGCTTGCATGTCGGCAGATTGCAGTCTGTATGTTGTGCAGCGGTTTGACTGTGCTGTGGCCAACACAGCACGCCCCCGACGGCATGGCGCTGCAGCGCGCCCGCGTGTGGCGGCGCAGCAAGTGCATCACCGACAAAGAGCGTTTGAACCGGTCTTCACGCGCGGCCAGGCGCTGCCGGAAAGCGGTGCCGGCAGCGCTTCCAGGTGCGGCAGCCAGCGGTCCCATTCCGCTGCCGGCAATGCCGCCAGCAGCTGGTTGAGCCGTGCGTCGGGGCGCCGCCAGGCAGGTCCAGTGTTGTGACACTTAAGTTTCGGGACATGAAACCGCGCCTTCGTCCGCCATGCGTCGTTGCAAATCCTCGCCATAGAAAATAAAGACCATGGCTGCGCTTTGCGCCTGGCCTGACGAACGAATGCATCGCTTTCATTGGTACCGAAACTTATGAGTCACAACACCAGGCCGGCCCCGTATGCAACATCACATTCATCAAGCACGGCCACCCCACAGCAAGTGGCCGTGCAGGTGCTGACTTCCATCAACGCGGCGCCACAACCCCCGACTCGTCAGACAGCACGATCTCGACGCGGCGGTTCATCTGGCGGCCACCGGCGCTGTCGTTGCCCGCCACCGGAAACGCTTCGCCATAACCCGTGACGGTGAGGCGCTCGCCGGCCACCCCCATGCCCATCAAGGCCGTGCGCACGGCGTCGGCGCGCCGTGCAGACAGGGCCTGGTTCAAGCCGTCACCGCCCACACTGTCGGTAAAGCCTTCGATGACGGCGCGCCGCTGCGGGTTGGTCTTCAGGAAGGTGACCAGTTTGTCCATGTTGCGCAAGCCACCCTCTTTGATCTGCGACTGGTTGGTGTCAAAGAGCACATCGCCAATCGTCACCACCATGCCACGGTCGGTTTTTTGGGCGTTCAGTTCACTCATCTGGGCTTGCAGCATCGCGGCGCGGCGTTCGGCATCTGCTGTCTGCTGCTGCGCCAAAGTGGCCTCACGTTGCGCCGCCATGGTGTCGCGCAAGGCGAGCTCGGCGCTGCGCTGCGAGGTCTGGGCATCTCGCTGCGCCGATTCAGCCTGCCGCTGGGCAGACTCGGCCTGGCGCTGGGCCGTCAGCGCGTCCAGCTGCGAAGCGGCGGCGGTGTTTTGCGCGGCGGCCACTTCCCGGGTTCGTGCGGCCAGGCGCAGCTGGTCACGCTCGGTGTTGGCACTGGCCACTGCAGCTTCTGCAGCACGCCGCGCACCGGCTTCTTGCAGCAGGCGCACACGCTGCTGGGCCAGGTAGGCCAGGTTGTCCACCGCAGCGGTGTCAGCACGCTGCGCCACGGCGGCGTCGGCCGCCGCCAGGGCCTCGGTGGCCAGGCGCAGCTCACTGCCGGCCAGGCCCTGCGACCGGGGGTCGGCTTGCGCCGTGCGCAGGCTGTTGCGGGCTTCTTCCACACGCACATGGGTGGTCGGCGCGCCGCTGCAGGCAGCAAGCACCACCAGTGGCAAGAGAGCGAACGGAAGCAGGCGGGCAACCGCAGAACGCTGCGGCGGGCCGCTTTGTGACTGCCCAGGGCGTCGCAGGGGTGTGGGGTGGTTCATGGGGAGTCCTTTTCTGACCTTAGACAATGGATGTGATCTCGATCGGAGGGGGGGGTGGGCGGCGGCGGGGGCGGCCGTGTCGAAGCCGCTGGCTGTCAACGCCTTACGGTGCCTTGCGGCCCATCTCTTCACGCAGCGCCTGACTGGCGGCTTGCACTTCAGCAGCGGCTTTCTGGGCTTTCATGCTTTCAGCCTTGGCTTCGGCCAGCAAGGCATCCACCTGGGCTTGCTGCGCCAGGCGCCGCGCCTCTTCAGGTGACTTGGCAGCCAGCGCCAGGTTGGCGCGACGCAACTTGTCTCGCGCCATGCCCATTTCGGTCGGCGCCAGCGCCTCGGCACCAGCCGCTTCGGCGTGGGCGATGGCGGCGGCTGTCACTGCAATTTGATCGGTAGGCATCGGCGCTGACGCGCAGGCACCCAGCCCGATGGCCAGGGCCGACAGCAAAGCCAGGCTGAAGGGGAATTTCACTGCGGGCAACTTGACTGTGCGCTGCGGCCGCGCCGGCGTCAGCAACGCATTTTCAACAAACAAAAACGGGCTGGTGGACTTCATCATTGGCACCTTGGAAGTGGTGGTTGGCGACAATTAGGTTGGCCGGTCGACGACAACTATCTTGGCCGGTTTTGCACCGGTGCCGGGCCGGTCCGGGAGGCGGGTTTAACGTGAACCG
>JAYUPP010000431.1:0-7092 GCA_043760045.1 Betaproteobacteria bacterium | reverse complement strand
AAGCGGTGAAGCGCGCCATTGACGGCCGCAGCATCAGTGATGTGGAACGCGGCGAAGACGTTCACATTCCGAAAAAAGACCTGAACGAGCCGGTGTTTGGCCACGGCCCCGGCGGCATCCGCGACATGGTGCACCCGGGCAACCGCGAATACGTGCAGGGCGACCGCATCGAACGGCCGAAAGGTGGCCAGGGCAGCGGCGCCGGCAAGGGCAAAGCCGGTGACAGCAGTGACGGCGAAGACGACTTTGTCTTCAGCTTAAGCAAAGAAGAATTCATGCAGGTCTTCTTTGACGACCTGGCATTGCCCAATCTCACGCGCAACCAACTGGCCGAAGTGCCCGAATGGAAAAGCCACCGCGCCGGTTACGCCAGCGACGGCACCCCGAACAACCTGAGCGTGGTGCGCAGCATGCGCGGCAGCCTGGGCCGGCGCATCGCGTTGGGTGCCGGCAGCCGTGCCGACATGCGTGAGGTTGAAGAAGAACTTCAACGTTTGCAGGACCTGCCAAAACCCGCCGACGCTGTGGCGCGCGCTGCCGTTGAAGAGCAGATCAAGCTGCTGCAAACGCGTTTGGTGGAGCTGAAGGCCAAGCTGGACCGCATCCCCTTCCTTGACCCCATCGACTTGCGCTTTCGCAACCGCGTGCGGGTGCCGGTGCCCACCAGCAAGGCCGTGATGTTCTGTGTGATGGACATTTCGGGCTCGATGGACGAAGGCCGCAAAGAACTGAGCAAGCGCTTTTTCATTCTGCTGTATCTGTTCCTGACGCGGCATTACGAAAAGATCGACCTCGTGTTCATACGCCACCACACGCAGGCTCAGGAAGTGGACGAAGAAAACTTCTTCCACGCCCGTGAAACCGGCGGCACGGTGGTCAGCAGCGCGCTCGTGTTGATGGAAGAAATCATCAAGGTGCGTTACAGCCCTGCGGAGTGGAACATCTACGGCGCGCAGGCCAGCGACGGTGACAACTGGCACCACGACAGCGGCCGCTGCCGCGAATTGCTGGCCGACAAACTGCTGCCGCTGGTGCGTTACTTTGCTTATGTGCAGGTGGCCGAAGAAGAGCAGAACCTGTGGCAGGAATACACGCAGCTGCAGGAGATGAACAAACACTTTGCGATGCGCAAGGCCGTCAGCGCCGACCAGATTTATCCGGTGTTCCGTGACCTGTTCAAGAAAGAAGGAGCAAAAGCCGCATGAACAAAAACCGGGTGATGGCGCTGGACCAACCGCTGCCGCTGCAAACGAGGCCGGCGCAGGCTTTGCCGTCGCCCAGCGACTGGTCGTTTGAACTGGTGGAGCAGTACCACCAGATCATTGCCGCCACGGCGGCGCGGTTTGGCCTGGACACCTACCCCAATCAGCTGGAAATCATCACCGCCGAGCAGATGATGGACGCCTATTCCAGCGTGGGCATGCCGGTGCATTACCGCCACTGGAGTTACGGAAAAGAGTTCATCGCCACCGAGAAGAATTACAAACGTGGTGACATGGGGCTGGCGTATGAAATCGTCATCAACAGCAACCCCTGCATCAGTTACCTGATGGAAGAAAACACGCTGGCGATGCAGGCGCTTGTCATTGCGCACGCGGCTTACGGCCACAACAGTTTTTTCAAAGGCAATTACCTGTTTCGCATGTGGACCGACGCGGCCAGCATCATTGACTATCTGGTCTATGCGCGGAACTACGTGTCGGCCTGCGAAGAAAAACACGGGCTCGACACGGTGGAGGCGTTTCTGGACAGCTGCCACGCTTTGTCCAATCACGGTGTGGACCGTTACCGCCGCCCCAGCCGCAAATCACTGGCGCAGGAATTAAGCGAACGCCGCGAGCGCGAGGCCTACGCGCAGCTGCAGGTCAACGAGCTGTGGCGCACGCTGCCGCGCAAGGCCGAAAAAGATGCGGCCGCTGCGGTGGCCAAACGTTTCCCCGAAGAGCCGCAAGAAAACATCCTCTACTTCATCGAAAAAAACGCGCCGCTGCTGGAACCCTGGCAGCGCGAAATTGTGCGCATCGTGCGCAAGGTGGCGCAGTACTTTTACCCGCAGCGCCAGACGCAGGTGATGAACGAAGGCTGGGCCACGTTCTGGCACCACAAGCTCTTGAACACCATGTATGACGACGGTTATTTGAGCGACGGCACGATGATCGAATGGCTGACCTCGCACACCAACGTGGTCTACCAACCGCCGGTGGGCCACCGCGCCTACAGCGGCATCAACCCGTATGCGCTGGGTTTTGCGATGTACACCGACATCAAACGCATCTGCGACGCACCCACGGCCGAAGACCGCGAATGGTTCCCGAACATCGCAGGCAAACCCTGGCTGCCGGTGCTGCATGAAGCGATGCGCGACTTCAAGGACGAAAGTTTCATCGGCCAGTTTTTAAGCCCCAAGCTGATGCGCGACCTGCGCCTGTTTGCCATCCACGACGACGCTGAAGACAGCGAAATGGAGATCAGCGCCATCCATGACGACAGCGGCTACAAGCGCGTGCGCGAAAGCCTGTCGCGCCAGTACGACCTAGGCTCGCGTGAACCCAACATCCAGGTCTGGAACGTGAACCTGCGCGGCGACCGCAGCCTGACGTTGCGCCACTTTCAGCACAACAACCGGCCGCTGCACGACAGCGGGCAAGAGGTGCTGAAACACGTGGCGCGCCTGTGGGGTTTTGGTGTGCAGATGGAAAGTGTGAACACCGCTGGCGACGTGCGCATGCGCTGGGACGTGCCGGCGCCGCCGTCGAGCTGACCGCATGGGTCTTGTTCCCTCTTCCTGCAAGGGAGCGTGGGCAAGACAGCTTTACGGTGGCTTTGCAAATCTTGACCCTGCGTGGCGCTGCATTGCGCCAACATGCGCGCATCGCCACCACCCCACTGGGCATGCGCCATGAGCACCGCCACCACCGATGAGCGACTTGCGCTGACACCCGCCGCCGCGGCCGCACTGCTGGCCGCCTGTGGCGGCGGCGGGGGCAGCGACAGCCCGACAGCGCAGCCGCCCACCAGCACCACACCCACCGACGCTGATGCCTCGCGCTTTTTGGGCCAGGCCGGCTTTGGCGCCACCGACGCGCAAATAGCCCGCGTCAAAGCCTTGGGCGCCAGCGGCTGGCTGGACGAACAGTTCAACGTCCCGCGCACCCAAAGCCACTACGACTGGATGTTAGCCAAGGGCTACGGCGTGGAAGCCAACATCAACAGCTTTGCCGGCACCGACAACACGCTTTGGCGGAAGTGCATCAGTTCACCCGACGTGCTGCGCCAGCGTTTCGTGCTTGCGCTGTCAGAAATCTTCGTCGTCTCGATGACCGGCCTGCCAGTGGCCTGGCGCGGCTTTATCGCAGCAGCCTATGTCGATGTGCTGGAAGCCAACGCCTTCACCACCTATCGTGAACTGCTGCAGGCGGTGACGCTGTCGCCCGCCATGGGTGTGTACCTGAACATGCGCGGCAACCAGAAGGCCGACGCCAACACAGGCCGTGTGCCCGATGAAAACTATGCGCGTGAAGTGCTGCAGTTGTTTTCACTGGGCCTGGTGGAACTGAACGCCGACGGCAGTGCCAGGCTTGACGCCAACGGCAGGACGCTCGACACCTACAACCAGGACACCATCACCGGCCTGGCGCGTATCTTCACGGGCTGGGACTACGACGGTTTTTCGCGTGTCGAGAGCAGCCATGCGCAGCGGCCTATGGTCGTGAACGCTGCCCGCCACGAGAGCGGTGAAAAGCGCTTTCTCGGCACCGTGGTGGCTGCGGGCGCCGCGCCTGCTGCCGGCCTGCAGCAAGCGCTTGCGACGATAGCTGCGCACCCCAACGTGGCGCCGTTTTTGTCGCGCCAGCTGATCCAGCGGCTGGTGTCCAGCAACCCCAGCGCCGCTTACGTGGGCCGGGTGGCGGCTGTGTTCAACAACAACGGCAGCGGTGTGCGCGGCGACCTGAAGGCGGTGCTGCGTGCGGTGCTGCTGGACGCCGAAGCGCGCAGCGCACCAGCGGCTGGCGACACCACACGCGGCAAGCTGCGTGAACCGCTGGTGCGCTTTGTGCAATGGGCGCACAGCTTTGGCGTTACATCACCCACCGACTTGTGGAACGTGGGCAACCTGTCCGACCCCGCCACACGCCTGGGCCAAAGCCCGCTGCGTTCGCCTTCGGTTTTCAACTTTTTCAGGCCGGGTTATGTGCCGCCCAATTCAGCGCTGGGCACGCAGGGCGTGACCGCGCCCGAGTTCCAGATCACCAACGAAACGTCGGTGGTGGGCTGGGCCAACTATGCCCAAACCTTTGTCGTTAGCGGCGTGGGTGAACTGCGGCCCGACTACACGGCCGAGCTGGCGCTGGCCGGCGACGCCGCAGCGCTGGTGCGCCGGGTGGCACTGCTGCTGGCGGCTGATGCGCTGCCGCTGTCCATGCTCGACACCATCACGCAAGCAGTGGCCAGCATCGCCGCCACTTCAGACGCGGGGCGCAACAACCGCGTTTACGCGGCGGTGCATCTGGTGCTGTGTGCGCCTGACTATCTGGTGCAGGTTTGAAAACAACGGCGCAGCGATGAAACACACCCAAAACCATCAATCTCGCCGCGCCTTTTTGCGCCAAGCCGGCCAACTGTCTTTAGCCGGCGTCGCGGCACCCTGGGCTGTAAATCTGGCGGCGATGGCCGAAGCGTCAGCCCAAGCCGTGAACGACTACAAAGCCCTGGTTTGTGTGTTCCTGTACGGCGCCAACGACCACACCAACACCTTGCCGCCGTATGACGCCACCACCCACGCTGAATACCTGCGTGTGCGCGGCAGCATCGCCACCGCACGCGACGCGCTGGCCACCACTGCGTTGACGCCCAGCCTGCCGTTGCCGGGCGGCCGCCAGATGGCGTTGGCGCCCGAATTGCTGCCGCTGAAGCCGCTGTTCGACGCCGGCCAATTGGGTGTGCTGCTGAACGTGGGCACGTTGATTCAACCCACCAGCAAAGCGCAGTACACGGCCGCCAGCGTGCCCTTACCGCCGAAGCTGTTTTCACACAACGACCAGCAGTCGGTGTGGCAAAGCTCGTTACCCGAAGGCAGCACCTCGGGCTGGGGCGGGCGCATCGGCGACCTCTTCATGGCCGGCAACGGCAATGCCACTTTCACTTGCGTGAACGTCAGCGGCAACGCGGTCTACATGAGCGGGCGCGACGCGGTGCAATACCAGGTCAGCAGCAACGGCAGCGTGGCTTTGCGCGGCATTCAATCAAACTTGTTTGGCAGCGCCGCCTGCAGCGCGGCGCTGCGCAGTTTGGTGACGGCGCCCCACACGCACCTGATGCGCGCCGAGCACACGCGCGTGATGAGCCGCGCCATCGACGCCAACGCCACGCTCAGCGCCGCACTCGCCGCCGCGCCGCCCTTGAACACGGTGTTCGACACCACCAGCACGCTGGCATCACAACTGCGCATGGTGGCGCGGCTGATCAGTGTGCGACAGGCCCTCGGCGCCAAACGGCAGGTGTTTTTTGTCTCGCTGGGGGGCTTCGATCTGCATGATTTCCTGGTGGCGCAACACCCCGGCCTGTTGACACAAGTGGGCGGCGCGCTGAAGAGTTTTTACGACGCCACCGTGGAACTGGGCGTGGCCAGCCAGGTGACCAGTTTCACCGCCAGCGACTTTGGCCGCACCCTCAGCAGCAACGGTGACGGCAGCGACCACGGCTGGGGCAGCCACCACTTCGTGATGGGCGGCGCCGTGGCCGGTGGGCGTTTTCACGGCCAGTTGCCGGCGCTCGCGGTGAACGGCCCCGATGACGTGGGCCAGGGCCGCCTGCTGCCGACAACTGCTGTGGACCAACTGGCCGCCACGCTGGCACGCTGGATGGGGGTGAGCGACAGCAACCTGGGGCTGGTGGCGCCGAACATCGGCAACTATTCGGTGCGCGATTTGGGGTTGTTCAGCGGCTGAAGTGCGGTGGGACTCAAGCCAGCCAGCACGGCGCCGCGACCATCGCAGTCACCGTCATCATCCCACCAGCGGATTCACCACCTTCAGGCTGGGAAAGCGGTTGAAGTCACGGTCGGCCGACCAGAGTTCAGACACGCCGTGCTGCAGGCACAAAGCCGCGATGCGGGCGTCGTGAACGGCGGGGCCGGCCAGCTTGGCGCGCATAAGCAGGGCTTTCAAAGTGTGCCAATGCGCGGGCGACTCAGCCATCAACACCACGCCCGGGCTTTCGAGCCAGGCGTCAATCTGTTCCATCGCCATGGCCGGTGTGCTGGCAGGCTTGTAGATGCGCGGGTGGGTGGTGATGGAAAAAAACTCGTGCAGACAGGGCCAGGGCAGGGCCCACTGTGCGCGGCTGATCAGCAACCGGGTCATGCAGGCGCGGGCGGCCGTGTAGAAAGCAGAGTCAGCGCGGTGGGCGTAGATGAGGATGTTGGTATCAACGGCAATCATCACTTTGGCTCAGGCTCCAAGAGCTCGGGGAAGCCGCCGTGGCCCTCATAGCACATTTCGCGGATTTGCTGCCAGTCACCTTCTCGAATGCCCGGTTGCAAGCCTTCGCCCTTGAAACTGGCGTCGCGCAGCACAAACGGTTTGGCCTTGGCGCCGCGCTGCTGCAACGTGGCCCGCAAGCCCGTTTCCACCAGCTCACGCAGGGTGGTGCCCTCGCGTTGGGCGATGTCCTTGGCTTGCAGCAGCAAGCTGTCGGCGATGTCGATGGTGGTTTTCATATGGGCACCCATACTGCACAGTATGGGCCGCAGTATAGCCACGTTGTCAGTCCGCAAACATGGCTGGCAACCACGACGCCCAACCCCGGCCCGTGACTCCGGCCCAACCCTGGCCCGCAAGCACGGGCTGCCACCATCCGCCGTGACCGTCAGGCCCGGCGGCGCCGCAACAGGGCTGTGCCCAGCAAGCCCAGTGCCACCAGGGCCACGCTGGCAGGCTCTGGAACGACCGCCGCGTTGTTGACGCGGAAGTCGTCGAAGAAGTAGCGGTCGTTGCCGCCGCCCGCGAAGACGGCGTTTTGCGCGATGAAGATCAGCCTTTCCAGCGGCACATCGCTGACCAAACCGATGAACCCACTGGCCGACGTGGTGTC
>JAYUPP010000430.1:0-7097 GCA_043760045.1 Betaproteobacteria bacterium | reverse complement strand
CCTACGGCTGCGCGCCGGCGCGCTTTGTGCGGGCCATGCGCGGGGTGCCGCCACCGGCCGGTGGCATGGGTTCACGGCAAGCGATTGGCGAGACCGAGTTTGAACAGATGCAGATCCTGGGTTATGCCCCGATCGAACCCGACGGCAGCTTCAAATTGCAGGTGCCCGCCGATGTGCCTTTGGCGCTGAGCGTCATCGACGCCGAGGGCCGGGCCATCCAAACCCACACCAACTGGATTCAAGTGCGACCCGGCGAACGGCGCACCTGCGACGGCTGCCACAGCCCACGCCGCGGTGCCGCACTCAACAGCGGCCCGGTGGTCAACACACTGCCCGCCGGCATCAAATCGGCGCTGTCGGCGCAGCACCAAAGCGGCGAGACGCTGGCTTCTCTGCGCACCCGGCTCGACCCCAGTGCGCTGGCGCTGACCGCCAACCCGGTGTTCACCGACATGTGGGCCGACACCGCGCAACCGGGTGTGACGGCACGGGCGGCAATCAGCCTGCGTTACACCGGCAACGTCAACCCGGCCGACGACCTGGCCACGCCGGCGCCCGTCAATGGCGTGATCAACTACCCCGAGCACATCCAGCCGCTGTGGAGTCGGGCACGTGGCACGGCCGGTGCGCAAACCTGCGTGTCTTGTCATGCCGATGTGGCCAAGCTGGACCTGCGCGGCACCGTGTCGGGCACCGGGCGCCTGGTGTCCTATGAAGAACTGCTGCTCGGCGACCCCCTGATCGACGCCACCACCGGCCGGCCCGTGATCCGGGTGCGCGATGGCGTGCCAGAGGTCGTGCGCGGCAGCCCGCTGGTTGAAACCAGCTCCGGTGCGGCCAGCACCGCGGGCCAGGCGCGCAAGAGCCGCCTGACGGAAATTCTGTGGGGGCAGACGCTCAAGGCCGGTGCCACGGCGCAAGCCGAGCACCCCAACCCACCCAGCTCGGCGCCGGACCATTCGCGTTTGCTCAACCGGGCTGAAAAACGCCTGTTGGCAGAGTGGATGGACCTGGGCGGCCAGTATTACAACGACCCCTTCGACGCCAACAGCGGCATCCGCACGGTCTCGGCACTGAGCCAGGAAACCTTCCTGTCGCAGGTGCAGCCGATCCTGCGGACACAGTGCGCCAGTTGCCACCAGGCGGGGCTGGGCAACCCGCGCAACCGTTTTGTGCTGACCGGCAGTGAAGAGGGCGACTTCAACGTGACCCTGACCATGATCAACAACACCTGCCAAAGCGCTGCCAACCCCTTGTTGAGTCGACCGTCCACGGTGCCGCACCCCAGCGGTGATTTGACGCAAACAACGGCCTTGCTGCCCGTGGGCAGCACCGGTTACAACCAGATCGCCGCCTGGATTGCCCGTGGCTGCCCCAGCAACTGACACGCACCTTCTGTGAATTTGTGAGCCGATGACGCGAAGCCTGAAACCACACTCACTTCTTGCGCCAGCCGCCGCCGTCGTGCTCGCCCTTCTGGGCGCGTGCGGCGGCGGCAGCCCGCTTGACAACCCCGACAACGTGACCAACCCGCCGGGTGCCTTGGGTCAAAAGCTCTCATTCGCCTACTTTCAGCGTTGCGTCAACCCGGTGCTGAACCTGCCGCTGCAGGTCAACATCGGCGGGGTGATTTCCACCAACACCTGCGCGGCCGGCGGTTGTCACGACAACGGCACCGGCACGGGTGGTGCGCTGCGCCTTTTTGGCACCGCACCGGCGGTGGACCCCACGCTGGCGCCGGCGGCCGTACGCGCCAGCGACATGTACAAGAACTACTACTCTTCGCTGGGCGAAACGGTGGTGGGCAGCGCCGAGCAAAGCCGCCTGATGAACAAGCCCCTGGTGCGTGGCGTCCTGCACGGTGGCGGCCTGATCTTTGACCGGCCCGACGACCCTGCCGCCAAGGTCATCCGATACTGGATAAGCCGCCCCATGCCGCAGGGCCAGGACGAATTCAGCAGCGCGGCCAACACCATGTTCACGCCTGCCGACCCCGCCACTGGGGCGTGCAACACCGACTAGCCCCGGCCGCTCCACACCACCGATGCCCTTTCTGTTTCAGACCTTGCGCGCAGCAGCCTGCACCCTTGCCCTGGGCGCTGCCTGCAGCGCTTTTGGACAAACCGCGGGCGCTGCGGATGGCCCGGCGACGGCGGACGGTTCAACGCCCGGTTCCGCGCCCCGTTCTGCGCCCGTGTCCGGGCCCGTTCCAGCGCCTGTTTCCAACACCCCGGTGGACAGCGTCGCCCCCGTTGCAGGGCCGGGTTTGCGCGTCGAAAAACGCCCCGAAAAGCGGTCCGGTGAAGAACGCCTTCAGGTCAACGATGCCTTCCTGGAAATGCACACCGGCCCGGGACGTGGCTACCCGGTGTTCTACGTGGTGGAGCGCCGCCAATGGATCACCGTGGAGATGCGCCGCACCGACTGGTACCGCGTGCGCGCCGAAGGCGGACAGGTGGGTTGGGTGCCACGCCAGCAGATGGAGGGCACGTTGACCGAAGCCGGTGCTGGCAAGTCCTTTCGCGACGTGTTGCTGGACGACTACCTGCGCCGTCGCCTGGAGTTTGGCGCGGGCTGGGGCCGCTTCAAGTCCGAGCCCATGCTCAAGATGTGGACGCAGTACCGCCTGGCCGACGCGGTGGGTGTCGAACTTGGCGTGGCGCAGGTGCAAGGCGTATTTTCGGGCACCGACTTCTGGTCGGTGAGCCTGACCTCCGAGCCTTGGTCCGACCGGCGCCTGTCGCCTTTTTTCAGCGTCGGCCTGGGCCAGTTTCGCAACATTCCCAACAGCAGCCTGGTCAACGCCGCCACCACCAACGCCAAGTTGGCGCACGCCACGGCGGGCCTGCGCTGGTACCTGACGGAACGCTTCGTGGTGCGTGCGGATGGGTCGCTCTACACCGCCTTTGTCGCCGACAACCGCAGCATCGAGTACCGGGCCTTCACGCTCGGCTTGGCTTTCTTCTTCTGATCCCCTTGAGCCTTCGTTCCAACTTCAACATGCGCCACACCTTGCACACCCCATCACGGTCCCCGAGCCAACGTGCTGGCCTGGCGTCTTGGCGCCTGGCGGCTTGTGCAAGCCTTTTGCTGGTGACGCTGGTGATGTTGGCATTGCCGGCAACGGCGCAGCCAGTGGCCCAGCCGGTCACGCCGCCCAGGGCAGCGACCGAGCAGGTCATCGTGCCGCAGGTGGACCGGCGTGAGGTCAAGCGCCCCAAGTACGCGTCCAACGACTTCTCGGTGGGCCTGTATGCCGGCACCTATGCCACGCAGAACTTTGGCGCCAGCACCGTCAGTGGCATTCGCCTGGGTTATCACATCACCGAGGATTTCTTTGTTGATGGCACCCTGGGTCGCAGCAAGGTCAGTGACGCAAACTTCCGCCAGGTGTTGCCCGGCGGCATCTTTGTCAACCGCACCGAGACGCTCAGCTACTACGCGCTGTCGGCGGGCTACAACGTGCTGCCCGGCGAAGTCTTCTTCGGCCGCAACACCGCCAAAGCCACCCAGGGCTACATCCTGGCCGGCGTGGGCAGCACCGACTTTGCCGGTCAGAAGCGCCAGACCCTGCACGCCGGTTTTGGCCTGCGCTTGATCTTGAAAGACTGGTTTGTGATGCAAGCCGACGTGCGCGACCATGTCTTCACGCTGGACCTGTTGGGCAAGCGCCAGAGCACCCAGAACCTGGAAGTCACCGCCGGCTTCACGCTGTTCTTCTGACACCTTCACCTTGGCCTCACACCACACCATGCACTTCTTCAAGCAAACCCTGGCGCTGTTCTTGGCACTGTCGGCGGGCCTGTTCTTGGCGGCCGGGTCCCATGCCGCGGTGAGCACCCAGAGCGCCGCACCCGACTTCACGCTCAAGAGCGCCGAAGGCCGCAACCTGCGCCTGCAGGAGCAGCGTGGCCAGGTGGTGTTGGTGAACTTCTGGGCCAGTTGGTGCGGACCCTGCAAACAAGAGATGCCACACCTGAACCGTTTGTACGACAAGTACCGCAGCAGCGGTTTCACCTTGCTGGCCGTCAACATCGACGACGACGCCCGCCACGGCGCGGCCACCGCCACCAAGTGGGGCTTGAAGTTCCCGGTGCTGCTGGACGCTGACAAGACGGTGACCAAGCTCTACGACATGGGCGCCATGCCGGCCACGGTGCTGATCGACCGCGACGGCCGCGTGCGCTACCTGCACCGGGGCTACCGCGAGGGTGTCGAAGAGGCTTACGAACGGCAGATCCGCGAGCTGGTCAAGGAATGAACATGGTCTCCTACCGAAGCGCCTTGGGTTTGCAGCGCAGGCTGGGCGGTGTAACGCTGGTTCTGTGCAGCGTGGCTCTCGGTGGCTGCGCCATCCAGCCTTGGCTCAAGCCCTATGAGCGCGAAAAACTCTCTGATCCCATCATGCAGTTCGCGCGTGCACCGCTGGCCGACAAGCACCGCGAGCACATCCACGCCGTGCGCGAAGGCGCGCGTGGCGCGACCGGGGTTCAGGGGGGCGGCTGTGGCTGCAACTAGCGCGCTGCGCCGGCTGTTGGCCAAGTGGCGTCAGCTCTTGGGCAGCGCCATGGCCGGCAGTGCGGCCACCCAGGCCAGCGGTGCTGCGCTTCCCGAGGACAAGGCGGAGGCCATCTTCCACGTCTACGACGGCGGTGGCGTCAAGGCCACCGGCCCCGCGCTGCTGGTGCGAAAAAGTCTGCTCGACCGCGTTTCGCTGACGGCCCAGTACTACGTGGACGCGGTCAGCAACGCCAGCATCGACGTCGTCACCACCGCCAGCCCGTTCAAGGAAAACCGCACCGCCTGGGACTTCACGGCCGAAACGGTGGTGCGTGACACCACGCTCGCGCTGGGGCTGTCACGCAGCACCGAGCCCGACTACGTCGCCGAGGGCCTGAGCCTGGACGCTGCGCACGAAGTCTTTGGCGGCCAGACCACCGTCAGCCTGGGTTTCACGCGCGCCAAAGACCAGGTGGGGCGGAAGGGTGTGCTGGGCTGGATCGACACGGCGGCGCATTGGCAGTACCGCGCCGGGCTGACGCAGATCCTGACGCCGCGCTGGTTGATGAGCGCCAATTTCGAAGCCATTTCAGACAGCGGCTACCTGGGCAGCCCTTACCGTGCGGCGCGCGTGTTTGGCGCCGCGGTGCCCGAGCGCAACCCGCGCACGCGCACCGGCCGGGCCGTCAAGTTGCGCAGCATCCACGACACCGGCGCACTGGTTTCGCGCAGTTCCTTGCGCGCCGAATACCGCTACTACTGGGACTCGTGGGACATCAAGGCGCACACCTTTGAAGTGGGCGGTGCCAAGTACCTGGGACAGAGTTATCTGTTCGACGTTTCCTTGCGCAGCTATTCGCAAGGCAAGGCCTTGTTCTACAGCGACAACGCGCAGGTTGAAACGCTGTACATCTCGCGCAACCGTCAACTCAGCACCTTCAAGAGCACGGGCTTGTCGGCCAAGCTCAGCTACACCTGGCCGGGCCTGCCGGCCGGCTATGACGTCAAGCTCACGGGCGCCTACGAGCTCAAGCAGTTCCGATTTTCGGACTTCACCGACTCGCGCACCAACAAGCCCTATTCCTACAACGCCAACGTGGTGCAGGTCTATGTGTCCGCCACGTTCTGAAGGGGTGCCCGCACCATGAATTCGTTTTTTGTGACCTCTGTTTTGCGTGCCACAGCGGCGCTGGTCTTGTCGGCATCGGCCTGCGCCTGGGCCGCCGATGCCAAGCCGGCAACGCCGGCGCCTGCCATGGCGGTGACCACCCCCGTGGCTCCTGCGGCGGGCATGGCAACTGCAACGGGCTCTGCAGCGGCGCCGGTTGTAGCGACGCCGATGACTGCGCCTACACCCGCACCCGCGGTTGCAGCCTCAGCACCACCATCAGCAGGTGCGCCGCCCGCGCCGGCCGCGCCGCAGGCCTCACTCGACACCCGGGTGCAAGACCTCAAGGCCGACGTCATTCGCCTGAACCGCGACCTGCTGATCCTGGAGGAAGAACTGCTCTTCCCTGCCGGCACGCAAGTCGCGGTGTTCGTGAGCATGGACGTCGGCAAGTTGTTCGAGTTGGAGTCGGTGCAGATCAAGCTTGACGACAAGGTCATCGGCCAACATCTGTACACCGCACAAGAAGTGCAGGCCTTGCACCGTGGTGGCGTGCAGCGCATTTTTTTGGGCAACCTGCGCGCCGGCAGTCACGCCATCGACGCCTTCTTCACCGGCCGCGGCCCGCATGAGCGCGACTACAAGCGCGGCACCACGCTGAAGTTCGACAAAGGCACCGAGCCGCGTTACATCGAGCTGCGCATCAAGGATTCGCAGGCCAAGTTGCAGCCTGAGTTTGAGGTCAAGGTCTGGTGAGTACGCTGCCCCAAAGCGCCAGCCGCCCCTTGAGGCCGGCTCCACCGCGGCTGCTGGCTTGCGTGGTGGGGGTCGTCACGATGCTGACCCTGCCAGCGGGGCCGGCAGCGGCGCAAAGCGACCCTGCGCCCGTCAGCGTGCGCGCGCCGCACTACGGCGACACGCTGTTCAATTTTTACCAGGACCGTTTTTTTGGGGCCATCACCGGCTTGGTGGTGTCGCAGCACTTTGCCCGTGTGGCGCCGCACGACGACGAGGCCGAAGTGCTGCGTGGCGGCATGATGCTGTCCTACGGCCTGCACGACCAGGCTTCAGAGGTTTTTGCGCGGCTGATCGAACGCCATGCCCCGCTGTCGGTGCGCGACCGGGCCTGGTTTTTCCTGGCCCGCATCCGCCACCAGCGCGGGCTGCCTGAGCAGGCGCAAGCGTCGCTGGACCGCATCAGCGCCCCCTTGCAACGCGGTCTGGAAGAAGACCGCCAACTGCTGCGTGCGCAGCTGATGATGGGTCGCCAGGACTACGTGGGTGCCGCAGCCGTGCTCGACACCATCAAGGCCAGCCCCACGGCCGGCCTCTATGCGCGCTTCAACCTGGGTGTGGCGCTGGTCAAGACCGGTGGCCCCGAAGAAGTGGAGCGGGGTTTGGCGCTGCTCGATGAAGTGGGCCAGGCGCCCGGCCCCAACGAAGAACTGCGCAGCCTGCGCGACCGGGCCAACGTGGCCCTGGGCTTTGG
>JAYUPP010000429.1:0-2798 GCA_043760045.1 Betaproteobacteria bacterium | reverse complement strand
TACGTGAGCAGTTCATCTGCGAAGACCAGCGGATGCGCATGCAGGCCCTGGACCCCACCCCCTGGCCCGCTGCGCAGCAGGCCGTGGCCGTGCCGGTGCCCGCCGGCACACTGCTGTGTTTTGACGGCCTCTTGCCCCACTTCAGCGCCGCCAACCGCAGCCCCCATTCACGCCTGGCCTACACGCTGCACGCCACAGACGGCCGCGCCGCCTATGCGCCGCTGAACTGGCTGCAGCCGAGCCCGGCTGCGCCGCCCGGTGGGCTGGACTGAAGGCACCCCGCAGCAGCGACCCGGCAAGCGACCCGGCAAGCGACCAGGCCACACGCAGGCAGCGCACAATCCGCAATCAACCCGGCCTGCGCGCAGGAAAACCCAGACCATGGAAGTCCCCGTTCTGAACACCCGACCCTTGTCCAAAGTGCACCTCATCGGTGGCGAAAAAGGCGGCGTCGGCAAGTCGATGCTGTCACGCCTGATTGCCCAGTATTTGATCGACAACGCCCTGCCCTGGGTCGGCTTTGACACCGACCGTTCACACGGTTCGCTGATGCGTTTTTATGCCGAACACGCCACACCGGTGCTGGTGGAAAAGTTCGAAGCGCTGGACCAAATCATCGAAGTGGCCGTTGAACAACCCGGTCGCCGTGTGCTCGTGGACCTGGCGGCGCAGACGCATGACCCGCTGGTGCTGTGGATGGACGAATCGGGCGTGCTGGACATGGCCGACCTGGCCGGCGTGCAGCTGAACTACTGGCATGTGATGGACAGCGGGCGCGATTCAGTAGACCTGCTCGCGCGCTTGCTCGACCGCTTTGGCCAGCGCCTGCATTACGTGCTGGTGCGCAACCAGTTGCGCGGTGACGACTTCAGCCAGCTGGAACGTTCGGGCCAGCTCGAACGCGCCGGCGGATTGGGCGCGCGCGTGATCGACATCAAGAAACTGCACGACACCGTGGTGCAAAAAATCGATGCCCGCAACGCCAGCTTCTGGGACGCGCGCAACAGCAGCGGCATCGACGGCCCGGGCCTCGGCATGATGGAGCGCCAGCGTTTGAAAATGTGGCTGGCCCATGCTTATGCCGAGCTGGCCAAGGCCGGGGCTTGAAGCCGTGACGCTGCCCGTGACGGCATCCGCTGGCCCTGCCCTGGCGCCCGCCACCCCCAACCGCCCGACCCCGAAAAGCCGCCACCCGCTGGCGCCGCTGTTCACCGCCGGCACGGTGCGCCTGCGCTCGGCAGCGGTGCTGCAGTCGGTGGCGCAGAACTTGAGCGGCAGCTACCGGCTGGACCGTCCGGCGCTCGACCGGCTGGCCGCGCGCGTGGCCAGCCACCTGCAGGCTCAGCCCGACACTGCGCCCGCGTTCACCGCCCCGTTCTGGCAACACCTGCAGGCCGGTGGTGTGGACCGCCTGGCCGAATTCAACCGCCTGCTGCAGGATGAAACCCCGGCTGAGCAGGCGCGTGCCTGGGCCGACCTGGCACTGATGGGCGTGCTGCTCAGCGCCGACCCGGGCCCGCGCTGGCGCTACACCGAACAGCTGGCGTTGCCTGCTGCAGCCTTTGCCCAAGCCTCGCCTGATGAACTGCTGGCGCTGTTGGACCGCGCCGGGAAAACGGCAATGCCGGCTGCAGATTCGGCCGCAAGTTCAGCCGCAAGTTCAGCCGCAACTTCAGCCGCAACGTCAGCCACAACGTCAGCCCCGACTTCAACCCCAACTCCGGCCCCAGATTGCGCGCCCCATGCCGCCGCCGCCGCCTCAGCCCCTGCCTTCAGCGGCAGCACCGGGTTGGCGCTGGCCACGTTCCGCGCCTTTGTGGCCGGTGCTTTTTCGGCCGCCAAGGCGCACCCATGCCGGGCTGACGCTGCAACGCTGCGGCATGTCGATGTGGCTGCTCTGCGCGCCATGTTGCAAGGCACGCCGCAGAACCCAAACCTGGGGCTGGAAGGTCGTGCGGGCTTGTTGTCGCGCTGGGGCCAGATGCTGCAAAGCCGGCCCGGTGTCGGCGGCGCGCAGGCACGGCCCTGTGACCTGGTGCCGGCGCTGGCCACACCGGCCGGGGCGGCAGCCGAGATTGAAGCCACCGCGCTGCTGGGTGAACTGCTGCGAGCCAGCGCCGCTACCTGGGCCACGGCCCCGGTGCAAGGACTGCCGGCAGGCGACGTGTGGGCGCACCGCTGGGCGGGCGAGGCCGTGGGTTCCGATGCCACAAGCAATGCCAACGCCGGTGAAAACGCAGGCGAAAACGCCAAACCTGGCGCTGACCAACACACCGACCTCGGAACCGGCGGCTGGGTGCCGCTGCACGCCGCCGCTCAGGCCATGGTGGGTGCGCTGGCACTGCCGCTGCACAAGGCCGGCTGCCGCGTGGTTGGCCTGCAGCACCTGACGGCCAGCGCAGACCATGGCACCAGCAGCCTGCTGCTGGCCGCCGGTGTCATCGTGCCGCGCCAACAGCAGCTGCTGGCGCGCAGCCTGAAACTGTCTGACGAAGCGGTGGTGGAGTGCCGTGCACTCACCGTGGCGCTGTTTGATGAGCTGACGGCAAAAGTACGCACCCTCTTGCAGCGCCCGCCCGGTGCAGCGGCGGTTGCCCTGACTGCGGCAGAGGTGGTGCAGGCCACCGCCGCAGTGTTGGCCCCGGGCGCTGCATCAAGCTTCAGCGCCACGCTCACGATCGAAGGCGACGGCGCGCTGTTCTGAGAGGCTGAGAGTCTTTCGTTCATGCCCGCTTTGCACGCCAAAACGCACCCACTCGTCGTTGCAAATGCTCGCCATAGCCGGGCTATGGCTGTGC
>JAYUPP010000428.1:0-2801 GCA_043760045.1 Betaproteobacteria bacterium | reverse complement strand
GATCAAGGCGGACCCAGAACCCAGCGCTGCCTACAATCCGGCACCTCATGAGCGCACTCCCCCCTTTGCCCACCCGCTGCGACGTGCTGGTGGTTGGTGCAGGCCCTGCCGGCAGCGCCTGCGCACAGACCCTGGCCCAAGCCGGGCTGCACGTGGTCTTGGCCGACCAACACGATTTCCCGCGCGACAAGGTCTGCGGCGACGGGCTCATTCCCGACAGCCACGCCGCCTTTCGCCGCCTGGGCGTGTACGACGAAGTGGCCGCGCTGGCCACGCCTGTGCAGCATGTGCGCTGCGTCGGCCCGCGCGGTGGCTTCGTGGACGTGCCAGGGTCGCTGTCGGTGCTGCCGCGCAAAGTGCTGGACCACGTGCTGGTGCGTGCGGCGCAACGGGCCGGCGCGCAGCTGTTCACGCCGTGGCGCTTTGAAGCGCCGTTGCTGGATGGCGAGCAGGTGGTGGGCGCGCGCTTCAAGACCCCCGCCGGGCCCCACGAGGTGGCGGCGCGCTGGGTCGTGCTGGCCACCGGCGCGGTGCCGCAGGCCAGCACCGCGGCCGGCTTGTGCGAACGCCACACCCCCAGCGGCGTGGCGCTGCGCGGTTATGTCAAGAACGACGCCATGGTGCCGCACATCACGCAGCTGCAAATGATGTGGCACCCGCGGCTGCGCGGTGGTTATGGCTGGATCTTCCCCACCCCCGGGGGCGTTTTCAACATCGGAGCGGGCCTGACCGGCAGCCACTTGAAGCAGGGCAATGGCAAAGGCCGCATGCAAAGTGTCAACCTGCGCGAGATGTTCGATGCCTTCTGTGAGGTCTACACACCGGCCCGCGACTTGATGGCCACCGGCACCTTGCAAGGCGACATCAAGGGCGCGCCGCTGCGCTGTTCGATGGTCGGCGCGCGCTGGTCGCGGCCCGGCCTGCTGGGCACCGGCGAGCTGGTGGGCAGCACCTATGCCTTCACCGGCGAAGGCATCGGCAAAGCCATGGAAACCGGCATGCTGGCGGCTGAAGCCATCGTGCTGGACCGCCAAGCCAGCGATGCCAGCGTGCGCCAGCGCTATGAAACCTCACTGGCCGCGCTCAAGCCCCGCTTTGACATGTACGAGACGGCCAGCCACGTCAACCACCATCCCTGGCTGGCCAACCTGGTGGTGTGGCGGGCGCGCAAAAGCCCGCGCATCCTGCGCCGCATGTCGGGCATGCTCGAAGAAACGCAGAACCCGGGCCGGCTGTTCACCTGGCGCGGCTTCAGCAAACTGTTGTTCGAATGAAACCTCTCAAAGGCCAAGCATGAAATTTCAACAACTCTGGTGGGCCCCGCTGCTGTGCGGCCTGCTGACTTCTTGCGGAGGCGGCGGCAGCGACGTGCCGGCGGGCCCAGCGCCCGTGGTCAGCACGTCCAGCGCCAACACGGCCCGCTACAGCGAGACCTTGCTCATCACCCTGACCGGCACCAACCTCGATCAGGCCTTGACGCTGAGCTCCAGTGGCTGCCGCAACTTCCAGCGCAGCACCGCTCAGCCCTTTGTCAGCACCCCCACGCTGGCCTACTACACCTGCACCGTTTCGGGTGTGGGCAGCTTGGTGGTCAATGTGGCCTGGGCCGGCAACACACTCGGTAACGTTTCCTTTGCCGTTGACCTGCCCCAGGTCACCTTGCAGGTCAGCAACGGGCTGGCCGTCAGTGGCCAGATCATCATCACCCTTCGCCCGCAAGAAGCACCCTTGACGGTGGACAACTTTCTCGCCTACGTGAAAAGTGGTTTCTACAACAACACCGTCTTTCATCGGCACGGTCGATCAACCACCTCGACACCCTTTGTGCTGCAAGGCGGTGGCTTCACCAGCCCCGTGACGGCCGCTTCAGCCTTCCCGCCGGCCAAGGCGGCTTCAGCGCCCATCGCATTGGAAGCGGGGCGCGGACTGTCCAACTTGCGCTACAGCCTGGCCATGGCACGTGGCAACGCGCCGGCTTCGGCCACTTCGGAGTTTTTCATCAACACCGTGGACAACGTTTTCCTGGACACATCCAATGGCGGCTACGCCGTCTTTGGCACGGTGACCACGGGCGTGGCGCTGGTCGACGCGATGGTGGCCGCACCTTGCAGCCTTTCGCCCGTCAACTTTGACAGTGGTGTACCCAACCCACCACCGCCGGGTTACGTGCCCAGTACCGATTGCGTGCCGGCGCCCAACATCGTTGTCACCTCTGCGTCGCAAAGCCGCTGACCCGCCGGCCCGCTGACCCGCTGACGCCAAGCCGGATCACTGCGCCCCATGTGCCAGCTGCTGGGCATGAACGCCAACGTCCCCACCGACGTGATGTTCAGCTTTGCCGGCCTGGCCAACCGCGCACACGAACACAAAGACGGCTTTGGCATCGCCTTCTTCGAAGACCGCGGGCTGCGTCACTTCATCGACCACCACGGCGCTCGCAACAGCCCGGTGGCCGAACTGGTCAAGCGCTACCCGATCAAGAGCGACAACGTCATCGCCCACATTCGCAAGGCCACCCAGGGCGTGGTGGCGCTGGAAAACACCCACCCTTTTGTGCGCGAGTTGTGGGGCCGCTACTGGGTCTTTGCCCACAACGGCGACTTGAAAGGTTTTGCGCCGCGCCTGCACGGCGCCTTTCGCCCGGTGGGCAACACCGACAGCGAGCTGGCCTTTTGCTGGCTGATGCAAGAGCTGGCCAAGGCGCACGCCAGCGTGCCCTCCGTCGAAGAGCTCAGCTGCACTCTGCGTGAGCTGCTGCCCCAGCCGGCCCGTCATGGCACCTTCAATCTGCTGCTCAGCAA
>JAYUPP010000427.1:0-2801 GCA_043760045.1 Betaproteobacteria bacterium | reverse complement strand
GCTGTGGCAGGGCTACAAGCAACTGCAGGCGATGTGCGACGGCTACTCGCTCAGGCAATGAGAATTGAGTTGGAAATGTGGGGCAAGGGCAGGCCTAGGGCCAAAAGTGACTGGGAAATTGACAAAGTCGGGTTCGGGGAAGACCCATTATCCAAAGTGCTGTTTCAGCGCCGGTTTGCTGGGCGCTTGCGCGGCTTAAAACAAAAAATACCGCTGCGCCATCGGCAGCACCGTCGCCGGCTCGCAGGTCAGCAACACACCATCGGCCAGCACGCGGTAGGTGTGCGGGTCGATCTCCATCTTGGGCAGGTAGTTGTTCAGCAGCATGTCGTGCTTGGTCACGGTGCGGCAGCCCTTCACCGCTGACAAACTTTTCTGCAGGCCCAGGCGCTGGCCGATGCCGCTGGCCAGCGCATGCTGGCTGACGAAGCTCAGGCTGGTGGCTTGCACCGCGCTGCCGTGGCCACCAAACATGGGGCGGTAATGCACCGGCTGCGGGGTGGGGATGCTGGCATTGGCGTCGCCCATCAGGGACGCCGCGATGAAACCGCCCTTGATGATGAGGCTGGGCTTGACACCAAAAAACGCCGGGCGCCACAACACGATGTCGGCCCACTTGCCCACTGCCAGGCTGCCCACCTCGTGAGAGATTCCATTAGCAATGGCGGGGTTGATGGTGTATTTCGAGATGTAGCGTTTGACGCGCGCGTTGTCGCTCTTTTCTGAGTCGCCATCCAGCGCCCCGCGCTGCACCTTCATCTTGTGCGCCGTCTGCCAGGTGCGGATGATGACTTCGCCCACGCGCCCCATGGCCTGGCTGTCGCTGCTCATCATGCTGATGGCGCCCAAGTCGTGCAGCACGTCCTCTGCTGCAATGGTTTCCCTGCGGATGCGGCTTTCGGCGAAGGCCAGGTCTTCGGCGATGCTGGCGTCAAGGTGGTGGCACACCATCAGCATGTCCAGATGTTCGTCCACCGTGTTCGCGGTGTACGGCATCGTGGGGTTGGTGGAACTCGGCAAAAAGTTGGCCTCGCCCACCACACGCAAGATGTCGGGCGCGTGGCCGCCGCCGGCGCCTTCGGTGTGGAAGGCACACAGCGTGCGGCCCTGGGTCGCCGCGATGGTGTCTTCGACAAAACCGCTTTCGTTCAGCGTGTCGCTGTGAATGCTGACCTGCACGTCAGTTTCTTCGGCCACACCCAAACAGCAGTTGATGCTTGAGGGCGTGGTGCCCCAGTCTTCATGCAGCTTCAGCCCGATGGCGCCGGCCTCGACTTGCTGGCGCAGCGCCTCCGGCCGGCTGGCGTTGCCTTTGCCCAGGAAACCCAGGTTCATGCTGAAGGCCTCTGCCGCCTGCAGCATGCGGGCCATGTTCTGCGGCCCCGGTGTGCTGGTGGTAGCCAGCGTGCCGGTGGCCGGGCCGGTGCCGCCGCCCAACATCGTTGTTATGCCGCTCATCAGCGCTTCTTCAATCTGTTGCGGGCAGATGAAATGGATGTGGCTGTCCACCCCGCCCGCAGTAACGATCAAACCTTCGGCAGCGATGATTTCAGTGCCCGGCCCGATGACGATGTCCACCCCCGGCTGCACGTCGGGGTTGCCGGCTTTGCCGATGGCCGCGATGCGGCAGCCGCGTACGCCGATGTCGGCTTTCACGATGCCCCAGTGTTCAACGATGAGTGCGTTGGTGATCACGCAGTCCATCGCTTGGTGAGCTGCCGGGCCGTTGATGGCCTGGCTTTGGCCCATGCCGTCGCGTATGGTTTTGCCGCCGCCAAATTTCACTTCTTCGCCGTAGCCACCAGCGGCTAACGTCAAATCTTGTTCCACCTCAATGATCAGTTCGGTGTCGGCCAGCCGCACGCGGTCGCCCACCGTGGGGCCGTACATCTCGGCATAGGCGCGTCTTGACAGCGTGGCCATCACACGGCCTCTTTCAGCGCGCCTTGCACCAGGCCACGAAACCCCCACACCTGAACCAAATCCGGCGATGTGCCGGCATAAGCCACCAGCGTAACGGTGCGCTGCTGGCCGGGCTCGAAGCGCACCGCAGTGCCGCTGGCGATGTTCAAACGCATGCCGTGTGCGGACGCGCGGTCAAAGTGCAGTGCGGCGTTCGTTTCTGCAAAGTGATAGTGCGAGCCCACCTGTATGGGCCGCTCGCCGGTGTTGCTGACCACCAGTGTGGTGGCGGCACGGCCGGGGTTCAGCACATGGTCGGGGCCGCAAGTGAACAGTTCGCCGGGGGTCATCAGCTGCCTTCTTGATACTTAACTCTTGACCGTTAACTCTTGCCACTTGGCTCTAGTCAGTTAGCTCTGGACAGTTAACAAATCGGTTGATGAACGGTCACGAGTTTGGTGCCGTCGGGGAAAGTGGCTTCCACCTGAATCTCGGCCACCATGTCGGCCACGCCGTCCATCACGTCGCTGCGTGTCAGTACTGTTTTGCCGTCACCCATCAGCTGCGCCACGGTTTTACCGTCGCGTGCGCCTTCCATGATGGCGGCGCTGATCAAGGCCACCGCCTCGGGATGGTTCAGTTTCAGGCCGCGCGCGCGGCGGCGTTCGGCCAGCAGCGCGGCGGTAAAGATGAGCAGCTTGTCTTTTTCACGCGGAGTCAAATCCATTCGCTTCGCTTTCAGTCGGCGCGTGCGGCCGCAAATGCCGGCCGAGCGCGCGGCGTCAGGTCCATGTGGGCGGGCCCGGTGTTGATGAGGCATCGGGATTGTGGCTGCGTTGCCAGCAAGCGCAATGCCAAGGCTGCTGCGGCCAGCACCAGGGTTGTGCGCCGGCGGGCGC
>JAYUPP010000426.1:0-21757 GCA_043760045.1 Betaproteobacteria bacterium | reverse complement strand
CCTGGACACCCCGGGCCACACCCTGTGCCACATCTGCCTGTGCGCACGCGGCGACAAGCCGGCACTGTTTTCAGGCGACACGCTCTTCAACGCCGGCGTGGGCAACTGCCACAACGGCGGCAGTGCCGAAGTGATGTACACCACGTTTGCCGAACAGCTGGCGCGCCTGCCCGACGACACACGCATCTACCCCGGCCACGACTACATCGAAAACAACCTGCGCTTCACGCTGGCGCGTGAGCCCGACAACGCCGCCGCTGCCGAATGGCTGCCGCGTGTGCACGGCCAGGACGCCGCGCTGGCGCCGGTGACCACGCTGCGCGACGAAAAGCGTTTCAACACCTTTTTGCGCCTGACGAGTGCCAGCGTCATCGCCAAGCTGCGCGAGGCCTTTCCTGAACTGCCCGAGCGGCCCGACGCGAAGACCGTGTTTGTGAAGCTGCGCGAGCTGCGCAACAGCTGGTAGCGGTTCTTTTGCAGCGCGCTGAACGTGGGCGTTAGGCAGACCGCGCGGCTGCCGGGCGGGTGGCCCACCACACGCTGCCCACACACAACACCATGCCCAGCAACGACAGTGCGTGCGGCTGCCAGCCTTCGAGCGCGGCTGAAATCACCAGTGCGATGACGGGTATCACCACCGACGTCAGCGCCGCACGGCCGGGCCCCTGGCGCTGCGCGAGGCGGAAGTAGGTCAGAAACGCCAGCACCGAACCAAAGGCCGCCAGGTACAGCAGCGACAGCCACCAGGCCACGCTGTGCCCCGGCGCCAGGCTGCTGCCAGTGGCCACCGCGGCCAGCACCAGACTGAGCGCGCCGTAACCCATGCACCAGGCCAACACCGGCACCAGCGCGTGGCCGCGCTCAGTAAGTTTTAGTGTTAGCACATTGCCGGTGCAGGCGGTCAGCACCGCCAGCAGCCCCAGCGCCAGGCCCAAAGCTGCTTGCGGCCGTGCACCGGTGGCCACCACTTCGGGCCAGAAGATGAGGGCCACGCCCGCCACACCACCCAGCGCACACAGCATGAAACGCCAGCCCAGCGGGCGCTGAAAGAAGAGCGCGCCGGTGAAGGCGTTGATGAACACCATCAGCGAAAACAGCACCGCCACCAGGCCTGAAGGGATGTGCTGCTCGGCCAGGTACACACACAGGTAGTTCAAGCCGTATTGCAGCGCGCCGGTGAGCAGCAGCCAGGGCTGCAGTTTCAGTGGCAGGCGCAGGCTGATGCCGCTGTAGCGCGCATACGCGGCTAGCAACAAGGCCGCCAACGCAAAGCGCCAGGCCACGCCCGCCAGCGCGGTGCTTTCGGCCAGCTGGTAAAGGATGACGTGCCAGGTGCTGGCCCAGATGAGTGTGGGGGTCCAGAACAGCCAGCGGGTGGAGGTGGTGCCGCCAGTTGAGTGGGTGCTCATGATGGGCGTTAATGTGGAAGTGTTCCATGATCCGGGGCGCTGCCCCGCATCATGAAACGTTAGCGGTACAGCACGGCTGCAGCTTCGTGCACCTGCACGGCGCGCGCGGCACCCAACGCAGCCACCACGGGTGCCCAGGTTGTTGCATAGGGCGGCGCGGCGTCGGCGGCAAATGAGGTGTGCGGCCAGTCTGAACCCCAGACCAGACGCGGGCCGAACAGCGTGGCCAGGCGCTGCACCACCGGCACCAGTTCGGCATAAGGCTGCGCCGCTTGCAGGCGGTACCAGCCTGCAAGTTTCACCCAGGCGCCACGGTCGGCCAACGCCTGCAGTGCGGCCCAGGCCGGGTGCTGGTGCGGCAGCGCTGCATGCATGCCGGCCAGGTGGTCCAGCACACACACCGGCGTTTGCGCAGCCGGGCCGGCGGTGTGCAGCGCGGCGATGCGCGGCAGCTGTTCGGCCCCGGCGTACCACTGCAGATGCCAGCCCTGCGCCACCAGCAGTGGGGCCAGCCGGGCATAACGCGCTTCTGCAGCGGCGCCTTCACCCACGGGCGACACGCAGTTCAACCTGGCGCCGCGCACACCCGCGCTGTGCATGTGCTGCAGCGCTTGCAGCGCTTGCTGGGTGGCCGCGCTGCCGTTGGCGGCCGCGTGTTCGCCCAGCACCACGACGCCCCGGTGTCGGCCCGGCTGCACCTGCAGCGCGCGCAGCAGCAGGCTGTTGTCGCTGCCGTAGACGCTGGGCTGCACCAGCACCAGGTGGTGCAAACCCAGCGTGGCGGCTTGCGCTTCGATCTGCGACAGCGGGCGGTGCACGGGCTGGTAATGGCCCGCCTGCGCGCGCACGCTGGCGTCGAACACATGCACATGGCAGTCCCAGCCTGCAGTGTTGCTGCATGGGCTGGATGCGCTTGCCGAGGCGGCGGGTGCGGTGCCCGAAGGGCTGCCTTCGTTCAAGCGCGCAACTGCGGCGCCGCCCACCCCGTCACCCAGGCCCTCACCTAACCCGTCACTCACGCGTGATGCCCCGCTCCTTCACCACCCGCGCCCACAGCGCCTGCTGGTTTTTCAGGAACAGCGCCGGGTCGCCGCTGAAGACATCACCGCCCAGTGTGCGCACACGGCCCAGCACTTCGGGGTCGGCCATCGCGCGTTGGATGCCGGCCTGCAACTGCGCCAGCACCGGTGCCGGCACGCCTGCGGGCGCCAGCACCGGGTTCCATTCCAGCACCTCGTGGCCTTTGACACCGGCCTCGGCCATCGTCGGCACTTCGGGCAGTGCGCGGCAGCGCACGGCCGCAGTCACCGCCAGCGGGCGCAAGCGGCCACCCTGGATGTGCCCCAAAGACGAGGCCACGTTGGCAAAAAACAGCGGCACCTGGCCGCCCATCACGTCGTTCAGCGCCGGGCCACCACCTTTGTAGGGCACGTGTGTGAGTTCCACTTTGGCCAATTGCTCAAACAGCGCACCCGCCAGGTGCTGCGCCGAGCCGTTGCCCGACGACGCATAGGCCAGGCCACCCGGCTTGGCCTTTGTCAGCCGCAACACGTCGGCCACGCTTTTGGCATCAAAACTGGGTGTGCAGACCAGCACATTGGGGTACTGCGCCAGCACCGCCAGCGGCGCAAATGCGGTGGCGGTGTCGTAAGGCAGCTTGCCCGCAAACAGCGCCGGGTTGACGGCAAACGAAGACGCGTCCAGCAGCAGCACCGTGCCGTCGGGCGTGGCGCGCGCCACCTGCCCGGCAGCCAGCGTGCCGCTGGCGCCGGGTTTGTTTTCCACCACCACCGGCTGGCCCAGCGCGTCAGCCAGGCGCGGCGCAATCAGCCGCGCCATCAGGTCGGCACCACCGCCGGCCGGGTAGCTCACTAACAAAGTTATTGGCTTGCCACCGGCGATGGGGGCAGCGCGTGTTGGCCGCGCCAGCGCGGCGGTGCCGGCTGCAGCGGCCAGGGTGAGCATGTGGCGGCGGGTGGGGTGTTGCATGGTGGTGATTTCCGCAGGGTGGTTTTTTGGAAGGGGTGAATCGTAAGCGTGGGGTGTGCACCCTCACCGAAGGCCGAACCACCGCACCGACAGCCCCGCCCCGCCACCCACAGCACGGCCGCTGCCAGCGCCAGCAGAGCCGTCAGTTCGGTGTCGCGTTTGTCCATCTGCAGGCGCGAGCCCAGGTTCAGGTAGACGCTGCGCGGCGCCTCGGCGGTGCCGGCGCGGTGGTACTCGCCGCCGGTCATTTGCGCCACCTGGCGCAGCGTGGCCTCGTCCAGCTGCAGGTAGATGGCCGCGCCCTCGCCCAAGGCCACGTGGCCGTCGGGCGTGCCCAAGCCAACAACGTAAATGCGCACACCGCGGTCAGCAGCCATGCGGGCCGCTGCCAGGGTATCCACCCCGGTGGTGCGGCGGCTGTCGCTCAGCAAGATGATGGCCACCGACCCGTAAGAGCCGGGCGCCACCGGGGTGAACGGCTGGAGCGGCGCTTTTGCAATCTGGGCCTTGTCGGCAACACCGGCGTTTGCGGAGTTTGCAGAGTTTGCGGAGTTTGCGGAGTTTGCAGAGTTGCCGGAGTTGCCGCCATTGGCGTCCAGGCTGCGCGACGGGCGGCGCGCGCCGAACCTCAACTCGGTGAGGTCGATGCCGTGGTCGGGAAACAGCGCGGCCAGGCACAACACGATGCCGTTGCCGAAGGCCGTGCCCAGCTGCATCTGAATGGCGTCGATGGCGCTGACGAGCGAAGGGCGCTCCAGCGTGGCCTGCTGCGCCACTTGCGCGCTGCCGCGAAGGTGACCAGCCCCACTTCTATGGGCTTCGGCACCTCGTTCAGAAAAGCCTTGGCGGCTTCCTGGGCCGCGACCATGCGCGTGGGCTTGACATCTTCCACACGCATGCTGCGCGAGATGTCGATCGCCAGCATGATGGTGGACTTGGCCCAGGGCAGGGTCGGGCGCGCCAGCGCCAGCAGCACCAGCCCCGGCGGCAGATGCCGACGCCAAGCGCTGCCCGCCGCCGCGCGCGCCATGCTCGAGCTCGCAAGCCTGGGCGCTGGCTTCGCCCTTCGCTGCAGCAACCACAGGTAAAGCACCGGCAGCAATGGCAGCGCCCACAGCCACCGCGGGTTTTGAGGCCACGAAAAGTTCATCGGCACCACCGGCCGCAGCAAGCCAGCACCTCAGTCGCTCGCCAGCAGGGCATCAGCGGCGTGGGCATGGCTATGGGTGTGGGCATGGCTGACCTGCGTGCAGGAGGTTCTCAGCTCAAACGCTTTCGACGCGCGGGTCACCCTCTCGCACCAGGGCCGAAAAATGTTTGCTGTCCAGCGTCACCAGCGCCTCGGCGCCGCTTTTGCGCGCAGCCACCAGGTGCAGGTAGTCGTAAACCGCACCCCCACGCACGCCGCGCGACTGCGCTTGCGCCATTGCGGCCATCACGTCCCGTTCGGTCAGCGTCACCGTCTTCACGTAGGGCAGCACACTTTCGCGCAGCAGCTGGTGCGCGAGATTGGCGCTGGCGCGCAAACCCTGGGCGCCGCCGGTGAGCGTGGAAAACACTTCCGCCAAGGCATGCACATACAAGGCGTGGCCGCCTTGCAGCAGCAGTGCGCTGCAGGCTTCATGGCGCGGCTCGGCCTCGTGCAGCGAGGCCAGCACCACCGAGCTGTCCAGCAGCCGCATGGCTTGCAGTTCAGCGGCGCCGCGCGCGTGCGGCCAGCGTCTGGCGTTCGGCGCGAATCGCCGCGGCTGCATCCAGCGGCTCGCCCATGGCCGCCAGCACCAGACGGCCGGCCTTGCGCTTGACGGCGGCGTCGGGTGCTGCTTCAAGCGTCAGTTCGATGCGTTCGGCCACCACGTCGACGCTGAACCTGGCGCCCGGCGCCAGGTTCAGCCGCTTGCGCACGCCGCTCGGCAGCACGACGCGGCCGGCGCTGTCCAGTGTGGTGGTGGCAGCATTGTTGGCACTCATGGTTGACATCCTGGGTGACTGAATGGGAGAAAAAATGGGAGACAAAATGGAGGAAAATATGGAAGGCTGAGTGGGATCAATTCTGCCATGCCCAGCGAATCGGTATTCACGCGGCCACCCGTGCGCTGCGGCACCTGACGTTGGGCAGACCTGCACCCGAGCAAAGAACTGCACCGGGTACGGGCACCCGTTTCGAAACGTCATACTGCAGCGGCAAGCGAAACAACCCCACAGAACATGAGCGGCGTCATCTCCTCCACCTCCACCACCACCACCACCACCCTCTACCCGGCCCGCCGCATCATCACCATGCACCCCGCGCGGCCGAACGCCACGCATGTGGCGGTGCGCGACGGGCGCATCCTGGCGGTGGGCTCGCTGGCCGACATGGCCGGCTGGGGCCCCTTCGAGCTGGACCCCCGCTTTGCCCAGCAAGTGCTGATGCCCGGCCTGGTGGAAGGCCACAGCCATTTGATGGCCGGCACCTTGTGGCGTTATGTGTACTGCGGGTTTTTCGACACCGCCGACCCCGCCGGCCGCGTGTGGGCGGGGCTGAAGACGCTGGATGAAGTGGTGGCGGCGCTGGCTGCAGCCGCTGCTTCCAGCGCACACTCCAGCGCACACTCCAGCACAGACGCCGGCAGCGCCGGCCCGCTGGTGGGCTGGGGTTTTGATCCCATCTATTTCGGTGACCGGCGTTGCACACGTGCCGACCTGGACCGCGTCAGCAGCACGCGCGCTGTGGGCCTGCTGCACGCCAGCGCGCACATCCTCAACGTCAACACGCCCGCGCTGCAACTGAGCGGCGCGCTGCGCACCGGCATAGACCACCCTGGCCTCCCGCTGGGCACCGACGGCCTGCCCACCGGCGAACTGAAAGGCCCCGAAGCGATGCTGCCAGCGCTCGGCATCGTGGGCCTGAACCGCAGCTTCTTGAGTGGCGACGAAACCGGCATTCGCGACTTCGCGCGTTTGTGTGTACGCGCCGGCGTCACCACCGCCACCGACCTGGCCGCCACGCTGGCCGACGATGAAGTGGCCACACTGCTGCGGCTGACCGGTGAGCACAACTTCCCGGTGCGCATCGTGTCGCTGCTGCGTTTGATGGGCAGCAGCCCGGCAGCGGCCGTGGCGCGGGCGCAGCTGCTTTCCACACGCAGCACCGAACAACTGCGGCTGGGCCGCATCAAGGTGGTGGCCGACGGCTCGATTCAGGGTTTTTCTGCGCGCCTGCGCTGGCCCGGTTATTTCAATGGCAGCCCGAACGGGCTTTGGTACACGGCGCCTGAAACCATACGCGAGGCCTACACGCTGGGCCTGCGCGCGGGTGTGCAGATTCACACCCACACCAACGGCGATGAAGCCACCGACCTGGCGCTGCACTGCATGGCTGCGGCCCTGGCCGCCGCCCCCACCGCCGACCACCGCTACACACTGCAGCACTGCCAGCTGGCCGACGACGCGCAGTTCCGCCGCATGGCCCGCCTGGGCCTGTGCGTGAACCTCTTTGCCAACCACCATTTTTACTGGGGCGACCAGCACCGTGCGGTGACCGTGGGCCCCGAACGCGCCGAGCGCATGAATGCGGCCCGTTCGGCGCTGCACCACGGCGTGCCGCTGGCCATCCACAGCGACGCACCCATCACGCCGCTGGGCCCTTTGTTCACCGCCTGGTGCGCGGTGCACCGTTTGTCGGCCAGCGGCCGGGTGCTCGGCGAGCATCAGCGCATCACGGTTGATGAAGCGCTGCACGCCGTCACGCTGGGTGCGGCCTACACGTTGAAACTGGACGCTGAAATCGGCAGCATCGAATGTGGCAAACGTGCTGACTTTTGCGTGTTGAACGAAGACCCCACGGCGGTGGACCCGATGCAGCTGAAAACCATGCAGCCATGGGGCACGGTGCAAGGCGGGCGGGTGTTTCAGGCGTGACGGCCATGCCGCTGCCGGTGGTGCTGATCGCTGGTTATCTGGGTGCCGGCAAAACCACCCTCGTCAACCACCTGCTGCGCCACGCCCAGGGCCGGCGCATCGCCGTGCTGGTGAACGACTTCGGCAGCATCAATATCGACGCCGAGCTGATCAGCAACGCAGCCGGCAGCGAACACAGCACAGGCGTCATCAGCCTGGCCGGTGGCTGCCTGTGCTGCAGTTTTGGGGACGACCTGGTGGGCACGCTGGCCGCGCTGGCGGCGCGTTGCCCGCCGCCCGATGTGTGCCTGATCGAACTGAGCGGCGTGGCGCTGCCGGCGGCGGTGGCGCGCAGTGCACGGCTGGTGCCTGCGGTGCAGGTGGTGGCCACGCTGGTGCTGGCCGATGCCGAACACATACAGCAGCAAGCCGCTGACCGTTATGTCGGCGATACCGTGCGCCAGCAGTTGCGCGAAGCCGAGTGGCTGATGCTGAGCAAACCCGATCTCGTCACGCCCGCCGCCTTGCAAGCCACAGCAGACTGGCTGCAGCAGACGCAGTTGCGGACCCACACCCGGCTGTGGTCGGGAGAAGTGCAGTGGGTGTGGCCTGAGCTGCTGCTGGGTTGGGGTGAAGGCGATGTCCTCCCATGGCCCCAACACCGCTTGCTGAGCAGCGCGCCCTGGGCGCTGCGGGCTGCACACGCTGCCGCTGTGTTCGAGAGTTATGTCTGTGTTTTGCCGGAGGCGGTGGACCTTGCTGCGCTGGGCCGTGTGCTGACCACGCCCAGCAGTGGTGTGCTGCGCGCCAAGGCGCTGGTGGCGGGCCAGTTGTTACAGGTGGCCGGTGGCCGCTCTAACGTGACACCGGTGGCCAGTGCAGTTTCCGGGCCGCTCGTCGTGATCGGTTTGCGGGGCTGGAACCCGCAGGCCTTGCTCAGCGGCTGGGTGCTGGCGGTCAGCGGCTGATCCGAGCCGCCCGCTACAGTCAAGCATGGCATACGAACTGCATGACTGGCCCACCATCCAGGGCCGAGGCGAATTTGTGCGGCTGGCGCTGGAAGCGGCGGGCGCGTCTTACATCGATGTGGCGCGCGGGGGTCAGGAAACCGCAGGTCAGGGCCTGGCCGCGATGCAGGCTGCGCTGGCCGACCGCCGCAACCCGCACCCACCCTTTGCGCCGCCGTTTTTGAAAGACGGCAGTTCTGTGGTGGGCCAGACGGCCAACATCCTGCAGGTCCTGGCGCCGACCTTGAAGCTGGTGGGCCGCAGCGAACAGGCGCGGGCGTGGACGCACCAGATTCAGTTGACGGTGGCCGATGCGGTGACCGAGGCGCACGACACGCACCACCCCGTGGACACCGCACTTTTCTACGAGCAGCAGCAGCCCGAGGCAAGGCGGCGTGCGCTGGCTTTCTGCACCCACCGCATGCCCAAATACCTGGGCTGGTTCGAAACCGTGCTGCAGCGCAACCCGGCCGGCCAGCGTTTTCTGGTGGGGGGCAAGCTGAGTTATGCCGACCTGTCGGTGTTCCAGCTCGTTGCAGGCCTGCGCTACGCATTTCCCAACGCCGCCCAACATGCACTGGCCGCGACGCCCGGCATCGTGCAACTGGGCGCGCGTGTGGCCGCGCTGCCGCGTGTCAAGGCTTACCTGAAAAGTGAGCGGCGTATTGCTTTCAGCGAAGCAGGCATCTTCCGCCGCTACCCCGAGCTGGACTGGGCCTCCGCGGCCAGGCCGGGCGATGTGGGCTGACGGGCATGGACCACACCTTCGTCTCGGCGCTCATCCTGCTGCTGCTGGTGCTGGACCCGCTGGGCGGCCTGCCCATCTACATCAGCGTGCTGCGCCGCATTCCGCCCGCGCGCCGCACGGCGGTGGCGCTGCGCGAAGCGACGATTGCATTTGTGGTGCTGATGGCTTTCATGCTGGGTGGCCAGGTGTTTTTGCAGGTCATGCACCTGTCTGAACGTTCGCTGGAAGTGGCCGGTGGTGTGATCTTGTTGTTGATTGCCATCCGCATGATTTTTGGCGGCGCGGCCGACCTGGCGGCCGACGACGGCAAGGGCGGTGAGCCTTTCATCTTTCCGCTGGCCGTGCCCTTGATGGCCGGCCCGTCGGCCATGGCCACCGTGCTGCTGCTGGCGTCGCGCCAGCCTGAACGCCTGTGGCACTGGGTGGCTGCGCTGACGGTGGCGATGGCGGTGTGCACCGCCACGCTGCTGAGCGCCGACCGGCTGCGCCGCTGGCTGGGCGACGCGGTGGTGGCGGCGCTTGAAAAACTGATGGGCCTGGTGCTCACCGCGATTGCGGTGGAAATGCTGCTGGCTGGAATGAAACGCTACTTCCTGGGCTGATGTCTCGGGGCGGAAGGCTCGGGGTGGAAGGCGCGCGGCGCTGGCCGCGCCGGTTTTCAGGCCTTGGGCACCAGGAAACGCCGCAGCGGCGTGGCCAGCAAATCGCCCAGGCGGTTGCTCCAGCTTGAAGGCCCGCGTGCGGGCAACACCGGCACCCGGCGTGTGGCCACGGCCGCTGTTTGCAGTGGAGTGGGCAGCGGGGTGTGCAGAGGGGTGGGCAGCGGCTTCAGTTCGTCACCCAACGCGCCGGGAATCGTGATGCCCAGCAGCGCGCCTGCGCGTTCACTGGCGGCTGCATGGGGTTTGTAGCTCGGCCGCAGGCCGTCCTTTGAAGCCGCCCGAGTGGGCCGCAGCACCGGGCCCAGCCAGTCAATGATGGGCCGCCATTGCGCCAGGTCGATCGCCACTTTGCTGGGCGGCAGGTCAAACACCGTCAGGCCAAGTTCGACGCTGCGCACATAAGCCTGCGTTTCGCGCAGCACACCGATGAAAGGCAGGCCCTGTTGCGCGGCCCAGGTTTTGAGCACCTGTTCGGCACTGGTGCGGCCGTCCAGCCGCATGCCCACCACCGCCACCTTGCAGCGGCCACTGGCCACACGCGGCAGGTTTTTCAGCTCGGCCCAACACTCGGCAGCCGAGTCGCGGTCGAACACCGAGCTGCACACCGGCATGATCAGCGCGTCGGCATGGCACACGACACGGCCCAGTTCAAACCCGTGCAGGCCGCCGGGGGTGTCGAGCACCACATGTTCGGTGCCGGGCGGCGTGCGCAGCACGTTGCGCGGGTCGACCGCGCGGCCGGTGATGGTGGCTTGCGGCGGCAAGTGCCGGGCCGCGCGCAAACGCAGCCAAACCCGGGTGGACTGGTTGCGGTCGGTGTCGCCCAACATGACGGGCAAACCGCTCTGGGCGCAGTGCACGGCCAAGTGTGTGGCCAGCGTGCTTTTGCCGCAGCCCCCTTTGCGATTGACAACAGCGACGACGGGCATATTTGCGGGAAGGTGGACGGGCCGGTGGGCGCACAGGGCGCGTGAGGGGTGGTGCAGTCGGATGCTGTCATCACAGCCGGCTCTGAGCCGGCACCGAAGCAGAAAAGTGCGGACTTCGCAGTCGTTACGGAATGTACGGGCGGCAGCGCAGCGGCGCATCACCCGGTTTCACTTCAGCACCATGGATCGGGGGGTGCCGCTGCACACGCCCGCGCTTGCGGGCTGGGTGCTGGCGGCGGCCGCACAGCGGGCCTTACCAGGCGTCGATGAACCTGCGCGGCGTGTCTGAGCCGGGCTGTGACCCGGCTTCGGCAGCCCAGCCCGTGCAAGCCGACAACACCCAGCGCCGCGTTTCTTCAGGGTCGATCACGGCGTCGATCTCCAACACCGACGCAATCGACAGCGCCTTGCCCTGTTCGTAAAGCTCGGCCAGCTTGGCATCAAACCAGGTCTGCCGCGCTGCGGGTTCTTCGATGGCCTGCATCTCTTTGCGAAAACCCAGCCTCACATAACCTTCCAAACCCATGCCACCAAATTCGCCGGTGGGCCAGGCGATGGTGAAACGGGTTTCGTGAAAACCGCCGGCGGCCATGGCTTGTGCGCCCAGCCCGTAACCCTTGCGCAGCACGACGGTGAACACCGGCACCTGCAGGCTGGCCGCAGCCAGGAAGAGGCGTGCGTTGTGGCGCACCAAGGCGTTGGTTTCGGCTGCGGGCCCGACCATGAAACCGGGTGTGTCGCACAGCGACAGGATGGGCAGCCGGTGCGCGTTGCACAGGCGCATGAAACGCGCGGCTTTGTCGCTGGCCGCAGCGTCGATGGCGCCGCCCAGGTGCTGCGGGTTGTTGGCCATCACGGCGAGCGGCCGGCCTTCGATGCGGATGAGCGCGGTGACCATGCCGAGGCCAAACGCCGGCCGCAGTTCCAGCACGCTGCCGGTGTCGGCCAGCAGCTTGATGAGCGCACGCACGTCATAAGCACGCAGGCGGTTTTCAGGCACGGCGTGGCGCAGCAGCCGCTGGTCGGCGCAGGCCCAGTGTTGCAGCGGGCCCTGGAAGTAGCTTAGATACTGCTTCGCCACATCAATGGCCTGCTGTTCAGCGGCCACCAGCACATCCACCACGCCGCTCGCGGCATGCATCGGTGCCGGGCCCACGTCGTCGGCGGCTACCACGCCCAAGCCGCCACCTTCGATCATGGCCGGCCCGCCCATGCCGATGCTGGCGCTGTGGGTCGCGATGATCACGTCGCAGCAGCCCAGCAGTGCCGCGTTGCCGGCAAAACAGCGCCCGGCCACCACACCCACCAAAGGCACCTGGCCTGAGAGGCGCGCAAACTGCGCAAAGGTGCTGCAGTCCAGGCCCGTCAGGCCCAGGTGGTCGGTGTCGCCGGGGCGGCCGCCGCCACCTTCGGCCAGCAGCACCAGCGGCAGCCGCTGTTGTTCGGCCAGGCGAAACAGGCGGTCCTGCTTCTTGTGGTTCATCGCGCCCTGGGTGCCGGCCAGCACGGTGTAGTCGTAGGCCACCACCATGCACGGCGCGCGCGCTGCGCCGACTGCGGCTGTGTTGACACGGCCGATGCCGGCCACCACGCCGTCAGCGGGCGTGTTGGCGATCAAGTCCGGCAGCGTGCGCCGGCGCCGCTGTGCGGCCACCGCCAGCGCACCATATTCGATGAAACTTCCTTCGTCAAACAGTTGCGTTATGTTTTCGCGTGCGCTGCGCAGGCCGCTTTGCTGGCGGCGCGCCATGGCCGTGGGGCGCGCGGCGTCCCGGGTCAGCGCCAGGCGGGCTTGCAATTCAGCGAGATCAGGGCGCACGTGGTCCAGGTCCACGGCGGCGCGGGTGGTGGCCGCGGGCGCTGCACCGTGGTCGGGCAGCAGCAGTGCCAGCAGCGCGCCGGTGTGCACGGTCTGGCCCACGGCCACCAGCAGCTGCTGCACCACACCGCCGGCTTCAGCGCACACGCCGTGCTGCATCTTCATCGCCTCGAGTACCGCCACTTCAGCGCCGGCCGCCACCGCTTGCCCGGCCACCATTGACAGCGCCACCACCGTGCCTTGCAGCGGCGCGCGCAGCGCCAGCAGGCCAGCGGGTGTTGCCGGTGCTGCGGGTGTTGCCGGTGTTGCGGGTGTTGCGGGTTCCGCGTCAGCGGTGGGCGCATCGGCCCCGGGCGTGCCGAGGTTCAAGTCGTGCGCATGGTCGTGCAAAAAGCGCTGCAGAAACTGCGTGTGCACGCGGTTGGCCACCACATCAGGGTGGGCCAGCAGTGCGGCCAGCAACGGCCGGTTGGTGGCCACACCTTCGATGCGCCATTCAGCCAGCGCGCGTGCGGCCAGCGCCACCGCGTCGGCAAAGTGGGGTGACGGGCTGTGCACCACCAGCTTGGCCAGCAGGGTGTCGAACTGCGTGCCCACGGTGCTGCCGCTTTGCACGCCGCTGTCCACCCGCACGCCGGGGCCGCTGGGCACTTCAAAACGCTGCAGCACGCCGGCCTGCGGTTGCGCGCGGCCTGCCGCGTCCAGCGTTTCAGCATTCAGGCGCAGCTGCAGCGCAAAGCCGCGTGGGGTGTTGATTTCGCCCGGTGCCAGCTGCAGGCTGGCCAGCGTGGCACCCGCCGCCACGGCCAGTTGAGCCTGCACCAGGTCGATGCCCAGCACCATCTCGGTCACCGTGTGTTCGACCTGCAAACGCGGGTTGGCTTCGATGAAATAAAACGCCAGCTCTTCGTTGTCGGCCTGCTGGGTGTTGACCAGGAATTCAAAGGTGCACAAGTTGTTGACGCCCGCCGCCTGCGCCAGGGCCAGCGCGGCGGCGGTGATGCGCTGGCGCAGCAGTGTGCTCAGGCTCGGGCTGGGGGCAACCTCCAGCAGCTTCTGGTGCTGGCGCTGGATGCTGCATTCACGGTCGCCCAGCAGGCTGATGGCGCCGCTGGCGTCGCCGATCACCTGCACTTCGATGTGGCGGGCGCGCTGCAGTGCTTGTTCCACATACACCGCACCGTTGCCAAAAGCGGCTAACGCTTCAGCGGTGCAGCGTCGAAAAGCGGCTTGCAGATCGTTCGCGTCATGCACCAGCCGCATGCCACGCCCGCCGCCGCCGGCAACAGCCTTCACCATCAGCGCCGACCCAGCAGGCAGGCTGCGGTAAAAGTCTTGCGCCTGCTGCAGCGTCACCGCCCCGGCGCTGCCCGGCAACACCGGCACGCCGCAGCGCTGCGCCAGCGCACGCGCGGCGCTTTTGTCGCCAAACTGTTGCAACACGGCGGCTGCGGGGCCGACAAAACGCAGGCCGGCGGCTGCGCAGCGGCGCGCCAGTTCGGGGTTTTCGCTCAGGAAGCCGTAGCCGGGGTGCAGTGCGGTGCAGTGGCTGGCGTGGGCTGCGGCAATGACCGCGTCGATGTTCAGGTAGGCCTGCGGCCCGGAACCCGGCAACGCCTGCACTTCATCGGCACGGCTGCAGTGCAGCGCCGCCGCGTCGTCGCTGCTGTGCACCGCCACGCTGCGCCAGCCCAAAGCGTGCGCGGCGCGTGTGATGCGGATGGAAACTTCGCCGCGGTTGGCGACCAGAACTTTTTCATGCGGGCGGGCGGGTGGCGGTTCTGTCGGCGGCATGGCGAACAAGAAAAAGGTGCGTGGCGGGGTGGGGCGGTGGGTCCGCCGTAGTGCAGAGCGGCGGGTTCGCCTTAGTGCGGAGCGGCGGGTCCGCCGTAGTGCGGAGCGGCGGGTCCGCCGTAGTGTCACCTGTTCATGTCACCCGCCCCACCGCCCCACCGCCCGCCGCGCACCGCCGCCGCCATCAGGCCATCGCGTCGCGCAGCTTGTAGCGCCCGCCGTCGCCAGTGATCGTCACCACGGCTTGTTCGCCGCTGCTGCCGTTCAGCAGCAGCGGCTTCACACCCACGATGTCGTCGCTGGCGCCGGAGCTGCTCAACAGGTGCAACAAAATGGCGCTTCGCATGGTTTTCGCCAGGCCGTTGCGCACCAGGGTGGTGACGGTGGTGGAGCCTGTAGCGCGGAACTGGTTCAGTTTGTGGCGCACGGCCGCTTCAATGGCGTTCACCTCGGCGCTGGTGATGTCCACACCTTCGTCTTCTTCCACCAGCGCCGACAAGACCACGGTTTTGTTGGGCACGTAGCCGAAGCCCTGCGACACCGTTTCGTTGACGGTCCAGACCTCGCCCTGGTCAACTTCGTTGTGCCAGTTGCCTTGGCGGGTCATTTTGATGGACGTGGCACCGGTGCCGATGTCGCCCACGAAGGTCAGGAAATAGGGGCTGTCGGTGCCGATTTCATCGGTTTCGACGACGCACTGAAAACGCTTGAAGATGAGCTTGCTCATGATGATGTCCTTACAAATTGCAGATGGTTGATTTGCCGACCGCTGACCGCAAAGTAGCGGCTGGCTTGATGTGTGTGGGCTGTTGCCCAAGCACGCTGTGATCGTCAGTTCAGCCCACCCACGGCTGGCCTACACCGGGCCCTGCATGGGCACCCCCTGATGGGTGATCGTTGATGGGTGATCGTTGAAGGGTGATCATTCAGCGCCCATGAACACCGCCTTGACGCCGCTGACCGCAGCCACAGCAGCCGACCAGCAAGCCGCTGCCGCTGCGGCCTGGCAGCGTGGCGACGCAGCAGCCCTGGCCGCTTGTTGCGCCAGCCTGCCGGCCGCACAGCTGCAGCAATGGCCCGCGTTGGCGCGCTGGCGCGGCCTGCTCGGCCTGCTGCGTGAAGACGAAGAAGCGCTGGCCTGCCTGGAGCTGGCGCACGCCGGCCACTGCGCGCTGGGGCAGGCCACCGAGGCGCACATCGATGCCTGCATTGCGCTGGCCTTGAGCCTGTGCGACATCGGTGCGATGGAATCGGTAGGCACCTGGCTGCAGCGTGCCGATGCCGCAAATGACACGCCGCCCGTGGATGCAGACCCCTGGGTGCTGTGGTGGCACCTGGGCGTGGTGGCGCGTGCCGTGCTGCAGCCGCCTGCGGCCGGCCAGCCGCGCGGCGACCGCGCATCGCTGGCCTGGCTGCACCGCCTGTGGCAGCCGCTGGCCCCGCCCCGGCCTGCGCATGAGCAACTGCTGGTGGCCAGCGTGCTGGTGAACGCGCAGTTCAGCCACCAGCAGTATGAGCAGTTTGACTTGCTGGCCGGCAGCGTGGGCACTGCAGGTGTGCTGGGTGCGGTGGCCGACTTGCCGGCTGCGCGCTGGCTGTACACCCTGGGCTTCGCCTACTACCAGGTGGGCCGCTTCGATGCCGCACAGTTGGCGTGGCAGGCGGGCTTGCAGCGTGCGGGAATGGCACCCCCAAGGTCAGCCGCCACTTCGACTGCCATGCCGCCCCCCGCGCACCCGCACATCGGCATGCTGCTGGGCCTGGCCCACCTGCGCCTGCTGCTGGACTGGGGCCGGCTGGCCGACGCGCAGCGGCAGCAGGCTGCGCTGGCCACAGCCTGGGGCCCGGGCCGGCCGTCGCAGCGGGTTGAACTGGCGCAGATGCGGGCCCGGCTGTGTTTGATGCAGGGCCAGGCCACGGCGGCTGACGCGGCGCTGGCCGAAGCCCTGGCGCTGGCGCGGCAGGCGGGTTTCAGCGCCGCTGAACTGGCGTCATGCCACACCGACCTGGCGCAGATTCAGCTGGCACTTTCGCGCGACGATGAAGCGCTGGCGCTGTTGCAGCAGCAGGCCCAGACGCTGGCCGGGCGCGACGCGGCAGTCTTCAAGTGCCTGGCGCTGCTGGTGCAGGCATTGCAGGCTGAAGCGGGCGCTGCGCCCAGCGCAGACGGCGGCCTGAAGCCGATGCGCAGCACGGCCACCACACCGGCGGCTGCAACTGAAACTGCAACGCCCTTGGCGGCCGGCCTGGCGCTGGCCGCGCAACTGCGCTACACGATGTTTTTCCGCCTCTTGCCGGCCTTTGCAGCGCGTGTTTGTGCCCTGGCTTTGCAAGCGGGTGTGGAACCCGGTTTTGTTGCCGACGTGGTGCGCCAGCGCGCGCTGCCGGCCCCGCCCGGTGCCGACGTCCACTGGCCCTGGCCTTTGTGGCTGCGCCTGCTGGGGGGTTTCGAGTTGCGCCTGCACGGCCAGACGCAGCCGCGCCAGCCTAAACCGCAAGCCAAACCGCTGGAACTGTTGCGCCTGCTGGCCTGCAGTCCCCGCATCGGCCTGGGCATGGCGCAGGCGGCCGATGCGCTGTGGCCCGACGCTGACGGCGCCGCCGCGCAGAAGTCATTGGAAGTCACGGTGCACCGTCTGCGCAAACTGCTGGACGGTGCCCAGGGGCAGCCCGGTGCGCAGCTGCTGACGCAGAGCGAAGGCCATCTGCAGCTGGATGTGCAACGGGTCAGCAGCGACCTGCGGCTGCGTGACGGCCTGACGCAGCAACTGGTGGACCTGGCGCTGGCCCCCCGGCCCGGCGCCGGTGGTTTGCAGGCCGTCGGTGCATGTTTGCGCCAGTGGCTGGCGCTGGCGACACCCGATGCGCTGCTGCTGCCCGGCGCGCCGGAAACGCCCTGGTTGCTGGAACGCCGCCAGCAAGTGCAGCGCGACAGCCGACGGACCCACAGTGCCGTGCAGGCGCTGCTGGCGCGCGCGCGCGCTGCAGGGCCTGCAGATACGGTGGGCGGCGATGCGCTGGCGGCGGCGGTGGCGGCGCTGGAGGCCACCGTGGCGCAGGTCTTTGCTGCCGGCCCGCAATGACCGGCGGCGCGGTCATCAGGTCAAGGTCAAGGCCGCAGCACCGCGCGGCCGCGCACCGCGCCGCTGCGCAGCGCCGCCAGTGCCTCGTTCACCTCGGCCAGTGGGCGGCTGCTGATCGGCATCGCGGGCAGCTTGCCCAGGCGCGCCAGCGCCATCACCTCACCCATTTCAGCCAGGCTGCCGACGTAGGACCCGGTGATGCTGACGGCGCGCAGCGGCAGCAGCGCCGGCATCAGCTGGGCGGCGCCGCCAAACAGGCCCACAGCCACCAGCCGGCCACCTTTGCGCAGTGCCTGCAGTCCGAAAGTGAAGGTGGCCGCTGCGCCCACAAAGTCGATCGCCGCCGCCGCGCCGCCACTGGCTTTCATGAAAGCGCGGGTGGCCGTGGCATCGGTGGGGTCCAGGCAATCGGCGGCGCCGGCCTGGCGCGCCAGGTCCCACTTGCTGCGGTCGATTTCAGCCACCACCGGCTGCACACCCAGCGTTGCAGCCGCCATGCGCACACCCGACAAACCCACGCCACCGGCACCGATGATCAGCAGCGTGTCGCCCGGCTGCAGCGGCGCGCACTTCTTCAGCGCCGCATAGGCCGTCAAGCCTGAACAGGCGCAGGTGCCGGCTTCGTCTTCGGGCAGCGGGTCGTAAGCAAACAGGTAACGCGGGTGCGGCACCAGCACATGGTCGGCAAAACCGCCGTCGCGGTTGATGCCCAGCGCGCGTGGTGCCATGCACAGCTCTTCATGGCCACCGCTGCAAGTTGCGCAGCTGCCGCAGCCGATCCAGGGAAAGACCACGCGGCGGTCGCCCACTGCAGCGGCTGCAGCACCAGCCGCGCCAGCCGCCATGGCAGCGCCCACTTCGGGCCCCAGCGCCACCACCGTGCCGGCAATCTCGTGGCCCAGCACCCGCGGCGGTGCGATGCCTCGGCTCAGGTCCAGCTGCTGGCCGTGGCCGAGGTCGAAGTAGCCGTCATGCAGGTGCAGGTCACTGTGGCACAGGCCACAACTGCCCACGCGCAACAGCACTTCGGTGCCACGCGGTGCGGGCGTTTCGCGCAGCGCCTGTGCCAGCGGTTTGCCGAAATGGTCAAACGGGTAGCAGATCATGGTGCAGGCGCGGCCCCGGGCCAGCAGCAGCTTTTCATTTGGCAGCGACGACGCTTTTCAGCACCGTGTCTTTGACGCCGGCGGCCTTCAACGCGGCGCGCAGCGCTTGTTCCAGCGCCTGCGCACGGGCCTGGGCCTGGCGCGCGCCTGCCACGCCCGTGATGCCGGCGTCAGCACGGGTGCTCAGCGACACCTGCGAACCGGCGGGCAGGCCCGAGAGTGTGCGCACGATGTCTTTCACCACCGCGCCGTCGCCTGCGGCCAGCCCGCTGCCGCTGAATTGCAGCCGCTGCAACGCCAGCCGCAGCCCGGGCGGCACACCGGCGGCATGCACGACGCTGCTGGCCACCGCACAGTTGGGTTGGCACTTCGCCCAAAGGGCCGGGTGCGCGGCGGCCATCAACACGGCCACGGCGCCCACCTTCAAAAACCGCGTCAAGTTTTGCTGCATGCTGGTCTCCTGAAGCTGTGCAAACAAGGTAGGCGCATCGTAGGCTTTGGCGGGTGCGGCGGGAAGGGTGGCGCCGGGGTTGCTGAAGCTGGGGCTGAATTTGGGGCTGAACTTGGGACGGAAGTTGCTGGCTGCAGCGGGCGTGCGAACGGTCACCGGCGTGGGTGGCCACTGGGCGTCCGGCACCATCAGCACGGTGGGCCTGGCCAACCGGGAAGCGGCCATGGCGCGGAGCAATGATCCACGATCCATGATCCGGGCAGGACCCCGGATCATGAAACTCGGCGCCCAACCTGAGTGCTGAAGGCACTTCCCGTTTCAGAGCTGCCGCGAGCGCGCCCGCGCCTTGCGCCGGCGCGCCACGGCCGCTGCCGCCAAACCCACTGCCACCAGGCTGCCGGTGGCCGGCGCCGGCACCGCCAGCACGCCCAGGTCGGGCTGGTCGGTGAAAAAGCCGTCCATGCCGAGTTCCAGAAAGGCGTTGATCTGCCCGCGCAGGTTGCCAAAAGCGGCGGGGTCGGCACTGCTGTCAAATTCATTGGGCAAAAAAGCGTTTTCGGCGCGGAAAGTCCAGCCGTGCACCTCCAGGCCGCGTGCATGGGCGTCAGAGACCAGCGTTGAGCGCACCGCCAACTGCCCGTTCACCAGCGAGATCATCAGGTTGGTGTTGGCGCCAATGCCGTCGGCATAAACATCAATGAAGTCCAGGCCGGTGGCGGTGGCCTTGGCCAGGTCGGCGTAGGTGCGGGTGTCGCCCGCCACCGTGAAGTCATAAGGCCGGCCATCGCCGCTGAGCAACTGCACCACGCGCAGGTCGGTTTTTGTGTTCAGGTATTGCAGGTTGCTGACCTCGAACGACTGGATGTACACCGGCGCGGTGGCGCTGTTGGCGTAGTTGGCGTGCAGCACCGCCACCAGCTTGTCCTCCATGCGCTGCAGCCCGGCGCTGTCAGTGAAGTTCTTGAAGTAGGTGGGGTGTTTCGTTTCGGGGTAAATGCCGATGGTGCGGCCGAGCTGCGTGGACCGCAGCTTGGCCAGAGCTATCACTTCCTGCAGCGTGGGCAGCAGCAGCGTGTCGTTGAAGGCGTTGTTGGCGGTGCGCAGGTCGCGCAAGCGTTCTTGGGCACGGATGTCGGCGCGAATTTCGGCCGCGGTGAAGTCTTCCGCCCACCAGCCGCCCACCTTCACGCCGTCCAGCGTTTTCACCTGCAGACGGCTGGCGTATTGCGGCAACTGCCAGACATTGGTGCTGGTGTCGGTACGGTTCAGTTCGGGCACACCGTTGACTGTTCTGATGGTGCCGTCGGCATTCAGGTTCACCCGCGCCAGCATGGGTTCATGGCGGGCAATCAGCTCGCCGTCTTTCGTCATCACCAGGTCGGGTTCGATGTAGCTGGCGCCCTGGCTGATGGCCAGGTCATAAGCCGCCAGCGTGTGCTCGGGCCGGTAACCCGAGGCGCCACGGTGGCCGATGACGATGGGTGCCGCGCCGCTGAGCGTGGCCACCGGTGCGGCCAGCGCGGGGCTGAAGTGCACGCCGGCTGCGCCGGCCAGCAGCGCGGCGCGCAGCGACATCTGCAGCACAGTGCGGCGAAGGGTGTCGGGCATGATGAACTCCGGGTTGGCCGAGAAAAGTGTGCCGCAGCATCGTGTCAGCAAGATGTCGCAGGCGCTCTGCGGCAGAACCCTTGCATCGGCAGCTGGGGCACGGGCGCCGCATCAGCAGGTTCACCCCTTGCGCAGCATCGACACGCCCAGCGCCATCACCGGTTCGTCGAAGACGATGACGTCGGGGCCACACCGTCGGAGTTCAACGTCGGGGTCACAAACGTCGGGGCCACAAACGTCGGGGTTTAACGCCGGTGCCCGTACACTGCCACGTCTGGGGTCGGCAGTTCACCCAGGCGTTGCCGCGTGGTCCCACACGAGCTAAACCTGCCGCGACAAAACACCCATGGTCTTGTGCCCTTGCGCGATGACTCGTCACCCCGCATGCGCCAGGCCGGAAGACGGCAACCACCGGCGCCTTGTGGCTTTGTGCTGCGAGGTCTTCACGCGCATGCAGTGTTGACGCCCCCGTGCTGGCACGAAAAAAACCCGTGCGGCTGCCGGGCGCCAAGGAAGCGCCATGACCAAAGAACTGTTCGCTTTGCACATCGCCGATGTGTCGGCTTTTGCGCGCACGCTGGGCCAGGCCCTGCACCAGCGCCACACCAACCATCCTGAACCGCCGGGCCAGGTGGAACTGCTGAATCTGCTGGCGCGCACCCAGGGCCAGCACAACTGGGCGGCTTTGCGCATCGCGTTGCGCCAACGGCCGGGGGCGCCCGCGCTGTCGCCGCCGCCGGCAACGCTGCAGCCAGCGTTGGCCCAACAGACAGCAGCGCTGCCGCTGAGCGACAACGCGCGCAAGGCGCTGGGGCAGTTTGACCCGCTGGGGCGGCTGCTGCGCTGGCCGGTGAAATACAGCGTACAGAAACTCGTGATGTGGGTGCTGTGGACCCGCTTCGACGGCAAACGCAGCTACACCGAAGCCGAGGTGAACGCCATTTTGAAAGCAGCGAACCTGTTTTTTGACCATGCCACACTGCGCCGCGAACTCATCAACCACCAACTGATGACGCGCAAAAGCGACTGCAGCGACTACCGCAAACTGCCGGCGCGGCCCGACGACGAAACACGCGCGCTGTTGACGGCGTGGCGGGCGCGGTACAGCAACCTCTGGTGTCGTGCCTCACAAATTTCGATACATGAAACCGCGCCTTCGTCCGCCATGCGCCGTTGCAAATCCTCGCCATAGAAAAGACGATGGCTGCGGTTTGCGCCTGGCCTGACGAACGAATGCATCGCTTTCATTGGTACCGAAACTTATGAGTCA
>JAYUPP010000425.1:0-7138 GCA_043760045.1 Betaproteobacteria bacterium | reverse complement strand
TGTTCGACCGGGGTGCGCTGGTGGACCTGGCTGAACTGCTGCAGCCGCGTGCAACCGCCAGCCCGCAAGCGGCGATCAAACACGCCAGCCGTGCGGAGCTGCCCGGGCTGTGGCAAGAAGCCATCGGCAAAGTGAGTGCCGTGCTCGACAAAGCCGACGACCCGGTGTTCAGCGAAGCCCTGGTGGAGGCGGCAGCGCCGGTGCAGGCCTTGATCGAACGCGACCCCGACCTGGCCATCTTTCAGGTGCTGCAACAAAACGACAACGCCGACCAGCAATATGGCGCGCAGCGTTCCATCCAGACGGCCATCACCAGCATGCTGGTGGCGCAGCGCCTGGGCTGGGAAGCCGAACAGGCCGAGCGCGCTTTCAAAGTGGCGCTGACGATGAACCTGTCGATGCTGCAACTGCAGGGCACGCTGGCCCGTCAACAAGCCCCGCTGACTGCAGAGCAGCGGCAGGCCATTCAAACCCACCCCGAACGCAGCCGCCAGATGCTGGAACTGGCGGGCATCACCGACACACAGTGGTTGCAAGCAGTCCTGCAGCACCACGAAGCCGAAGACGGCAGCGGCTACCCGAGTGGCTGCACCACGGTGAGCGAACTCGCCAGCCTGGCGCGCCGCGCCGACATCTACACAGCGAAGTTAGCCCCCCGCTCGTCACGGCCCGCATTGCCACCCGATCTGGCCGGCCGGCAGATGTTCATGCAGGACCCGGGCCACACCATCACCACCGCGCTGGTGAAGGAATTCGGCATCTACCCGCCGGGCTGTTTTGTGCGCCTGGTGTCGGGTGAACTGGCGCTGGTGGTGGCGCGCGGCGCCACCATCACCACACCCGTGGTGGCCTGCCTGACGAACGAACGTGGCGCCCCGCTGGCCACACCGGTGCGCCGGCAAACCGGCGTCAAGGGCTGCGCGGTGCACAGTGTGGTGGCCGCCGAGTCAAGCCCGGTGAAGCTGTCGGCAGACAAGGTCCTGGTGGCCATGGCGGCCTGATGCAGCCCGCTGGCAGGGCCGCCTGAGGTTCTGGACGACGGTGGTTTTCAGTTTGACAGCGCTGCAAAACCAAGCGTTACTGCGGTGGGTGGGCCTGCGCCAGCGCTTGCAGCGCCGCACCCGTGACGCGGCAAATGCGCCAGTCTGGCAACAGCGTGGCACCCTGGCGCGCGTAGAAAGCAATGGCGTTCTGATTCCAGTCGAGCACGCTCCATTCGAAGCGCCCGTACTCGCGCTGCACCGCCAGCGCCGCCAGGTGCTGCAGCAGCGCTCGGCCGACGCCCAAGCGGCGGTGTGCGGGCTGCACATACAGGTCCTCCAGATACAAACCTGGCTGCCCCAGGAAGGTGGAGAAATTGGTAAAGAACAGCGCAAAAGCGATCACCTTCGAGCCGCTGTGCACCACCACCGCTTCGGCCACCGGGCGCGCGCCGAACAGGTGCGTCTGCAGGCTTTGCGGCGTGATCTTGACCAGGTGGCTCAGCGCTTCAAACGCGGCCAGCTCGTTGATGAGACCGACGATGGCAGGCACGTCTGCAGGTGTGGCTGCGCTGATGGCGGGTGGTGTTTGCATTCGCGCATTCTGTGCCAGGGCAGGGCCGCCCTGAACGCCTGAAACGGCGCCTGAAACGGTGCCTGGCGCTGGCCTACAGTCCACCCCATGCCAGACGACGCGATTGCCCACTACCAACCCCTGCGCCCCGCTCGCAGCACCTTTGTCAACATCAGGCGCCTGCGCTATCACGTGCACCAGTGGGGTGACGCCACCTTGGCAACGCCCAAGCGGCCACCGCTGGTGCTGATGCATGGCTGGATGGACGTTGGCGCGTCGTACCAGTTTCTCGTCGATGCATTGACCCAGGCTGAAGGTTTTGAGCGCTGGGTGCTGGCGCCCGATTGGCGCGGCTTCGGCTTGACGCTGACACCCGACGCCGACACCTACTGGTTCCCCGACTACCTGGCCGACCTGGAGGCGCTGCTCGACACCATCGTGCCCGCGGCCACTTTCGGCGCCATCGACTTGCTGGGCCACAGCATGGGCGGCAACGTAGTGATGAGCTACGCCGGCGTGCGCCAGGAACGCATTCGCCGCCTGGTCAACCTGGAGGGCTTTGGCATGCCGCGCACCCAGCCCGAGCAGGCGCCGCAACGCCTGGCGCAGTGGCTGGACGAGCTGAAGGCGCAGCAGCCGCTGCGCAGCTACGCCAGCACCCTGGAGGTGGCCGCCCGGCTGCGCAGCAACAACCCCTTGCTGAGCGCCGACAAAGCGGCCTGGCTGGCACCGCACTGGGCGTCAAAAAAAACCGGTGCAGCTGACGACGGGCGCTGGCACGTCAACGGCCACCCAGCGCACAAACATGTGAACCCGGTGCTCTACCAGGTGGACGAAGTGCTTGCCACCTGGAAGCAGATTCAGGCGCCGCTGCTGTGGGTGGACGGTGACCGCACCGACGTCAGTAAATGGTGGGGCAGCCGCTATTCGCGCGGCGAATTCGACAGCCGCCTGAACGTGGTGCGCGATGCGCGCCGCGTCACGCTGGCGGCCAGCGGCCACATGCTGCACCACGACCAGCCGCAGGCCCTGGCGGCGCACCTGGCGGCGTTTCTGGGCCGAGGCGCAGACAGTTGCACGCAGGCACAGTGAGACCCGGTTTCAGGCAGGCGCCCAATGCAACAATCAACGGCTTTGCACCCCCCCACCATCATGGACGTCGAACACATCAACTCTATTGGCTCGCTGCTTGCCGACCTGAGCACCCGCACCCAGCAGCTTCGGGGGTATCTTTGACTACGACCGCAAAGCACTGCGGTTGAACGAAGTCAACGCCGCGCTGGAAAACCCGGCGGTCTGGAACGATCCCAAACGCGCGCAGGAACTGGGCCGCGAAAAGAAGACGCTGGAAACCGTGGTCGGCACCATCGACCATCTCAGCAGCAACCTCGCCGACAACGGTGAGCTGTTTGAGATGTCGAAAGAAGAAGGCGACGAAGCGGGCCTGAAGGCCATCGAAGCCGAAGCGCAGGCACTGCGCACGACGGTGCAAGAAATGGAATTCCGCCGCATGTTCAGCAACCCGGCCGACCCCAGCAATTGCTTCATCGACATCCAGGCCGGCGCCGGCGGCACCGAAGCCTGCGACTGGGCCAGCATGCTGTTGCGCCAATACTTGAAGTATTGCGAACGCAAAGGCTTCAAGGCGACGATGGAAGACGAAACAGCGGGCGACGTGGCCGGCATCAAAAGTGCCACCATCAAGGTTGAAGGCGACTACGCCTTCGGCCACCTGCGGTCTGAGACCGGTGTGCACCGCCTGGTGCGCAAAAGCCCTTTTGATTCAGCCGGCGGCCGGCACACCAGTTTTGCATCGCTGTTTGTTTACCCCGAGGTGGACGACAGCATCGAAATCGACATCAACCCGGCCGACGTGCGCACCGACACCTTTCGCGCCAGCGGCGCCGGCGGGCAGCACATCAACAAGACCGACTCGGCGGTGCGGCTGACCCACATCCCCACCGGCATCGTGGTGCAGTGCCAGGACGGCCGCAGCCAGCACAGCAACCGCGACGTGGCCTGGAAACGGCTGCGCAGCCGGTTGTTCGACTTCGAAATGCGCAAACGCATGGAAGAGCAGCAGAAGCTGGAAGACACCAAAACCGATGTCGGCTGGGGCCACCAGATTCGCAGTTATGTGCTGGACCAGAGCCGCATCAAAGACCTGCGCACCAACGTCGAAATCAGCAACACCCAGAAGGTGCTGGACGGCGACCTGGATGCTTTCATCGAAGCCAGCCTGAAACAAGGTCTGTAGGCGTACGGCGCCACACGGAGAGACTAGAACCATGCGTGAAGCCACCAGCGTTGCAACCCAGCGGCAGAACTACACCGCACCGCCCTTCTTCATCCGCCAAGTTGAGCTAACCTTTGACCTGGACGGCACTAAGACCATCGTCGGCAGCAAGCTGCACATTGAACGCAACGCTGCTGTGCACAACCTGGACCGGCCGCTGCGCCTGCACGGCGAAGGCTTGACGCTGCTGCGCGTGCAGGCCGATGGCCAGAGCGTGTCGTTCCGCAATGTCGACGGCGACCTGGTGATCGACAACCCACCGGCGGCCGCAAGCTTTGTGCTCGACATCCGCAACACCTGCGCACCCGACAAAAACACCGAACTCTCGGGCCTGTACACCAGCGGCGGCGGTTTTTTCACGCAGTGCGAAGCCGAGGGCTTTCGCCGCATCACCTATTTTCTGGACCGCCCCGACGTGATGGCCACCTACCGCGTGACCTTGCGCGCCGACAAGGCCCGTTACCCGGTGCTCTTGAGCAATGGCAACCTGGTGGCCGAAGGTGAACTGGACGGTGGCCGCCACTACGCCACCTGGCACGACCCCTTCCCCAAGCCCAGCTACCTGTTTGCGCTGGTGGCCGGCACGCTGGTGGCGCGCGAGCAGCGCATCCGCGCACGGTCAGGCAAAGAACACCTGCTGCAGGTTTATGTGCGCCCGGGGGATCTGGAAAAAACCGAACACGCGATGAATTCGCTGCTGGCGTCGGTGGCCTGGGACGAAGCGCGCTTTGGCCTGAGCCTGGACCTGGACCGCTACATGGTGGTGGCGGTGGAGGACTACAACGCCGGCGCGATGGAGAACAAGGGCCTGAACCTGTTCAACACCAAATTCGTGTTAGCCAATGCGGCCACCGCCACCGACACCGACTTTGCCGACATCGAAAGTGTCATTGCGCACGAGTATTTCCACAACTGGACCGGCAACCGCATCACCTGCCGCGACTGGTTTCAGCTGTCGCTGAAAGAAGGCCTCACCGTCTTCCGCGACCAGGAATTCAGCATGGACATGGCCGGCTCAGCTTCGGCCCGCGCGGTGTGCCGCATCGAAGACGTGAAGCGCCTGCGCCAGTTTCAGTTTCCGGAAGACGCCGGCCCAATGGCGCACCCGGTGCGGCCCGACAGCTACCTGGAAATCAACAACTTCTACACCGCCACGGTGTATGAAAAAGGCGCCGAGGTGGTGCGGATGATGCACACCCTGGTGGGCCGCGAGGGTTTTGCACGCGGCATGGCTTTGTACTTCCAGCGCCACGACGGCCAGGCCGTGACCTGCGACGACTTCGCGCAGGCCATCGCCGACGCCAACCCCGGCAGCGAGCTGAGTTCAAGGCTCGACACCTTCAAGCGCTGGTATGCCCAAGCCGGCACGCCGCGTGTGCAGGCACGGGGCGAATTTGATGCCGCTGCACGACGCTACACATTGACGTTATGCCAAAGTTGCACGGCATCACCCGGACAGCCCGAGAAGTTGCCCTTTGTGATCCCGGTGCGAGTGGGCCTGCTGGCTGCCGACGGCCGCGCACTGCTGGCCGAACGCACGCTGGTGCTGGAACAGGCTGAACAGCAGTGGGTGTTTGATGACGTGGCTGAGGCACCCGTGCCTTCGCTGCTGCGCGGCTTCTCGGCGCCGGTGCACCTGGACGACGGCCTGACCGACCCGCAGCGGCTGGTGCTGGTGTCACACGACAGCGACCCCTTCAACCGCTATGAGGCCTGCCAGCGCCTGGTGTTGGCGCGCTTGCTGCAAGCCATCCACAACCAGCAGGCACCGGTGCTGGACACGGAACTGGAAGCCGCGTTGCGCGGCCTGTTGCGCAGCAGCAGGCTGGACGCCGCGTTCAAAGACGCCGCGCTGACGCCGCCGCTGGAAGGCTACATCGCCGAACAGCTGGCCGCCGTGGACCCGCAGCGCATCCACACCGTGCGCGAACAGTGGCGCGCGCTGCTGGCTGAGAGGCTGCACGCCGACTGGGTGTGGGCTTTTGAGACCCACCAGGTGCAAGGCGCCTACAGCGCCACGGCCGCCCAGGCCGGCCAGCGCGCGCTGGCCAACCACGCACTGCACCTGCTTTGCGGCCACGCAGTGCGCCACGGCGACACTGTGTGGCCGGGCCGAGCCTATCAGCGTTTCAAAGACGCTGCCAACATGACCGACCAGCGTGCGGCGGTGTCGGCCCTGCTCGACGCCCATTCGCCGCTGGCTGACACGGCGCTCGAACATTTCTACACGCTCGCGCGGCACGACGCGCTGGTGCTGGACAAGTGGTTCGCTCTGCAAGCCGCCGCCAGCGAGCCGGTGGCGGGCCTCAGCACCCTGCCCCCGGGCCGCGCCTTCGCACGCGCCAAGGCGCTGCTGCAGCACAGTGATTTTTCGATGAAGAACCCGAACCGCATGCGCAGCCTGCTGCAACTGCTGTGCAACAGCAACCCGGCGGCCTTCCACCGTGCAGACGCTGCCGGTTATGTGCTGTGGGCCGACCGTTTGCTGGAGCTTGACGCCATCAACCCCCATGTGGCCGGCCGCTTCGCGCGCAGCATGGACCGCTGGGCATCGCTGGTTGAGCCCCTGCGCAGCGCCGCGCGAGTGGCCATCGAACGTGTTGCCGCCAAGCCGGACCTCAGCAACGACGTGCGTGAAATCGTCAGCCGCGCGCTGGAGCAAAGTTGATGGGACGGCAGCAGCAACACCAATGTCAACGTGTCGATCGGCACCCTCTTCGGCGTGCTGCGCCTGCTGACAGCCGCCAACACCTGGCAAAACAGGCCCACGGCGCAAAGGTTTAACCATGCGTTGGGTTGCCAGCATGGTGGCCGACGCGCACCGCATGCTGACCCGTGGCAGCATCTTCCTGTCCCCCTGGGGCCAGCGCGAGTCCGACAAGTCCGGCAAGTCCGGCAAGCTGGGCCTGATATCCGAAGCCAAACCCATGGCCATCATCATCGAACAGGCCGCTGGCACCGCCTCCAACGCCCACGAGCGCATCCTCGACCGCGTGTCCAGCAAACTGCACCAGCGTGTCAGCGTAATGCTGGGGTCGAAAGACGAAGTGGTCACGGCCACCACCGGCCACGCAGCCGTGGCAACCTGAAGGTGATGGAACGCCCCCGCAGAGAGCGGGCGTTCACAGAAAAAGTGGTGGACCGGGGTCACTCACATCACCTAGCAAAACGCTGGGCTTCTGCCTGAGTTACTGCTGAAGTTACTGCATCTGCGCACCGCGTGGGAGACCGTTCACGCGCGCAACATCTTCCAGTGCCCGCCTTTGTAGGCGTTCTGCGACGCGGTGG
>JAYUPP010000424.1:0-7141 GCA_043760045.1 Betaproteobacteria bacterium | reverse complement strand
GTGCACCAGCAATGTGGCGGCGTCTTGCACAAACACGGCGCGCAGCGGCGCGTCGCTGTGCCACGGTTCACCGGGCTGCGCCACCCGCATCGCACCGCGCCCGGCGCTGCTGCGCAGTATCAGGTTCAGGTCTTGTGTGGGGCCGTCCAGCAGGTCGCAGTCGGGTGCGGCTGCGCCTTCAAAACGCAGCGGTTCGCTGCCTGCGGTCAGCATCGTGCGGCGGCGGCCAAACCGCAGCACCACACCTTCGCCGCTGAGCACCGTGAACCAGCGCAGGGTGCCGGGGAAAGCGCTGAACGGGCCGCTGCTGCTGATGCGCGCCACGCTGATGCGCAGCAGCCAGTCGGCTGCGTGGGGCCAGGCCAGCAGTTCTTGCGTGACGCCGCCGCCGTTGCGCCAGGGCTGCAGTGGCACGTCTTGCAGGTTCACGAGCCGCATCACTCGGCGCCCACCAGCAGCGGGAACAGTGGGTGGTTCAATTCGGCGCCTGCGGGCAGTTCATCGGCCAGGCCGGGGAAGGGTGGCGATGTGGTCCAGTTGCGCCGTGCGTGGCGCATGTCGTCGCCCAGTAAGCGCACCGAAAACACGCGCCCCGGGCCGCTGTTCCGGCGGGCCACGATGGCGCGCGGGCTGGGTTGCGCCAGGTTGGCGTCGATGCCCCGCGCCAGCAGTGCCACTTCGGCCGGTGTGAGCAGCTGGCGCAGGCACACCGCGCCGTCGCGCTGAAACGCGGCTGCAACTTCGGGCGTGATGGCGGCACGCGCGCGCGCTATCAAGGCCGATTTCATGGCCGGAATTCCCCATGCAGCGCATAACGCGAACCCGGGTGCACCAGCCGCGCAATGGTGATGGGCGCGGTGCGTGTGAAAGTGCGGCGCACCATGATCAGGCAGGGCGCTTCCGCGCCCACACCCAGCAGCCGCGCCTCTTCAGCGGTGGGGCAGGCGGCTTCGATGCTGTACTGCGCGCGCCACAGCGCGGTGGTCTCAAACAGTTCACGCGTGGGCGTGGTGCGCGTGAAGTCGGCCTGCAGATAAGCGGGTGCCGCCGCCGGGTTGACGTAGCGGTCTTCACACTGCAGCGGCACGCCGTTTTCCACATGCACGATGAGGGTGTGGAACACGCTGCTGCCGGGCGCCACACCCAGCTGCGCGGCGAGCGCGGCGGTTGCACTTTCGCTGCGCTGCAGGTGCACCTGCGCTTCGTGGTGGTGGCCGCGCGCGGTGATCTCGTCGTGCAGGTCGGCAATGGTCAGTGTGCTGCTCACCTTGTGCAGCTGTGCGGCAAAGGTGCCCACGCCTTGCGTGCGTTCCACCAGGCCTTCAGCCTGCAGCTCACGCAGCGCGCGGTTGACCGTCATGCGGCTGACGCTGAAGGCGGCCACCAGTTCGGCTTCAGAAGGCATCAGTGCGCCCGGTGGCCAGTGGCCCGCCGCCAGGCCATCCATCAAATGCTGTTTGACGCGGGCGTAAGGCGCCGCATGGGTAGAAACCATGGGCTGGATGCTACTTGCCTAGGCTTGTCTAGACAAGTAAAGTGCACCCTCGAAAACCCGCAAACTTTCAAAAGAGCTGGCCATGACCGACCTCTCGACGCAGCGCCACTTGATCGACAACCCGGTTGCCCAACCGGTTGCCCAACCGGGTGCCAAACCGAACGCCAACCCGCCCGCGCAGCCGCACCCGGTGCGTGCACCGCGCGGCAGCCAGCTCAGCTGCGCCAACTGGTTGATCGAAGGCGCTTACCGCATGCTGCAAAACAACCTCGACCCCGAGGTGGCCGAGAACCCCGACGCACTGGTGGTTTACGGCGGCATCGGCAAGGCGGCGCGCAATTGGGACTGCTACGAAGCCATCCTTGAAGCGCTGCGCAAACTGAAACCCGACGAGACGCTGCTGATACAAAGCGGCAAGCCGGTGGGTGTGTTCCGCACCTTTGAGGACGCCCCGCGGGTGCTGCTGGCCAATTCCAACCTGGTGCCGAAATGGGCCACCTGGGAACACTTCAGCGAACTTGACCGCAAGGGCCTGATGATGTACGGCCAAATGACTGCTGGCAGCTGGATCTACATCGGCAGCCAGGGCATCGTGCAGGGCACTTATGAAACCTTTGTGGAAGCCGGCCGGCAGCACTATGGCGGTTCATTAAAAGGCCGGTGGATATTGACGGCCGGCCTGGGCGGCATGGGTGGCGCGCAGCCGCTGGCGGCCAGCTTTGCCGGCGCTTGCAGCCTGACGATCGAATGCCAACAAAGCAGCATCGACTTTCGGCTGCGCAGCCGTTACCTGGACGAACAGGCGGCCGACCTGGACGATGCACTGCAGCGCCTGCACCAGTACACCGCGCAGGGCCAGGTGCGGTCCATCGGCCTGCTGGGCAATGCCGCGCGCATCTTGCCGGCACTGGCCGAGCGCTGCGCCAGCGGCGACGGTTTCAAACCCAGCTTGGTCACCGACCAGACCTCGGCGCACGACCTCGTCAACGGTTACCTGCCCCCGGGCTGGAGCGTTCCGCAGTGGCGCGCCGCCGCCGCCGACCCCGCACGCCATGCCGAACTGCGCAGCGCCGCCGCGCAAGGTTGTGCCACGCATGTGAAAGCGATGCTGATGTTCCAGGCCATGGGCATACCGGTGGTGGACTATGGCAACAACATCCGCCAGGTGGCCTTCGACGCGGGGGTGAAAAACGCGTTTGACTTCCCGGGTTTCGTGCCCGCTTACGTGCGGCCGCTGTTCTGCCGTGGCAAAGGACCGTTCCGCTGGGTGGCGCTGAGCGGCGACCCCGAAGACATTCGCAAGACCGACGCGAAGATGAAAGAACTGTTTCCTGCCGCTGAAAAAGACTATGCGCACCTGCACCGCTGGCTGGACATGGCGGCCGAACGCATCGCCTTCCAGGGCCTGCCGGCGCGCATCTGCTGGATAGGCCTGGGGGAACGCCACCGCGCCGGCCTGGCCTTCAACGAGATGGTGAAAAGCGGCGAGCTCAGCGCCCCCATCGTGATCGGCCGCGACCACCTGGACAGCGGCAGCGTCGCCAGCCCTAACCGTGAAACGGAGAGCATGGCTGACGGCAGCGACGCCGTCAGCGACTGGCCGCTGCTGAATGCCTTGCTGAACACCGCTGGCGGCGCCACCTGGGTCAGCCTGCACCACGGCGGCGGCGTGGGCATGGGTTACAGCCAGCACAGCGGCGTGGTCATCGTGTGCGACGGCACCGACGCAGCCGCCAAACGCATCGAACGTGTGTTGTGGAACGACCCCGCCACCGGCGTGATGCGCCACGCCGATGCCGGATATGCCGAAGCCGTGGCCTGCGCCCAAGAGCAGGGCTTGAACTTGCCGATGATTTGAGATCACGATGTTGATACGCCCCGGTCACATCACGCTGGAAGAACTGCAAGCCATCCACCAGGGTGCGGGTGTGGGTGCGGGTGCACAAGTGCAACCGCTGGTGATGGATCCGCAGGCGCTGCCCGGCATCGTGGCCAGCGCAGCGGTGGTGCGGCGGGCGGCTGAAGGTGATGCGCCTGTCTACGGCGTCAACACCGGCTTCGGCAAACTGGCCAGCACGCGCATCAGCGAAGCCGATCTGGCCACGTTGCAGTTGAACCTGATCCGCAGCCACAGCGTGGGTGTGGGCGCGCCGCTGGCGCCCGCTGTCGTGCGCTTGATGTTGGCCATCAAGGCCGCCAGCCTGGCGCGCGGGCACAGCGGTGTGCGGCCGGTGGTCATCGACACACTGCTGGCGGTGCATAACGCCGGATTGGTGCCGTATGTGCCCAGCCAAGGCAGCGTCGGTGCTTCGGGCGACCTGGCGCCCTTGGCGCACATGACGCTGGCGCTGATGGGCGAAGGTGAATTCCTGGTCGGCGCGGTGCGCAGGCCGGCCGCTGAAGCGCTGCAGGCGCTGAAGATCCAACCGCTGCAACTGCAAGCCAAAGAAGGGCTGGCGCTGATCAACGGCACGCAGACCAGCACCGCGTTGGCGCTGCATGCGCTGTTCAGCTTCGAGCCGGTGCTGGAATCGGCGCTGCTGGTGGGCGCGCTGACGGTGGACGCCGCACGCGGCAGCGACGGCCCCTTTGACCCGCGCATCCATGCGCTGCGCGGCCAGCCGGGGCAGATAGACGTGGCGCGTTATTACCGCGCGCTGCTGCAGGGCAGCGCCATCCGCGCATCGCACTCAGAGAACGACGACCGCGTGCAAGACCCCTATTGCCTGCGCTGCCAGCCGCAGGTGGTGGGCGCCTGTCTGGACCAATTGCGCCACGCGGCACTGGTGCTGCTGCGCGAAGCCAACGCGGTGACCGACAACCCGCTCGTGTTCAGTGAAGACGGCGCGATGATCAGCGGCGGAAATTTTCACGCCGAACCGGTGGCCTTGGTGGCCGACGCGATGGCCTGCGCCATCGCCGAAGTGGGTGCCATCGCCGAGCGCCGCATTGCGATGCTCATCGACAGCGGCGTATCGCGCCTGCCGCCGTTTTTGACACCCAACGCCGGCCTGAACAGCGGCTTCATGATTGCGCACGTCACTGCTGCTGCGCTGGCCAGCGAAAACAAGAGCCTGGCGCACCCCGCCAGTGTGGACAGCCTGCCCACCAGCGCGAATCAGGAGGACCACGTCAGCATGGCCACGTTTGCCGCACGGCGGCTGCAGCCCATGATCAGCAACGTGGCGCACATTCTGGGTATCGAGTTTCTCGCCGCCGCACAGGGTGTGGACTTCCTGCGCCCACTGCAAAGCTCGGTGGTGCTGGAACAGGCGCATGCCGCGCTGCGTGCGGTGTGCCCCGCGATGATCCAAGACCGTTATCTGGCGCCCGATATCGAAGCCGCCACCGCCTTGGTGCGCAATGGCGGACTGGCGCGCATCTTGCGAACCTTGCCCGCGTTGCCCGAACTGTGGGTGGCCGCTTGATGCATCACACTTCTGCTGCTGCGCCGCACCCCGGCGCCCCATCCTTTCATCACCACCACCAGGAGCTTTTGCATGCGTTTCAACTTCACCCTCAGCGCCGCTTTGGCCGCACTCTTTTTGGCCACCACCGGCGCCGTCGCCCAAGACACCAAAGTGGCGATCGGCATCAGCGGCTGGACCGGTTTTGCGCCACTCACGCTGGCGCTGCAATCGGGCCTGTTCAAGAAACACGGGCTTGATGTCAGCATCAAGAAAATTCCGCAAAAAGACCGCCACCTGGCCATTGCCAGCGGCGACATCCAGTGCGCTGCCACCACGGTGGAAACCTGGGTCGTCTGGAATGCGAACGGGGTGGCCACGACACAGATTTTTCAGCTCGATAAAAGCTACGGTGCTGACGGCATGGTGGTCAAGCCCGGCATCAACAGCATCAAAGACCTGAAGGGCAAAACCGTGGCCGCCGACGCGCCCGGCACCGCGCCTTACTTCGGCCTGGCCTGGATGCTGGCCAAAAACGGCCTCAGCATCAAAGACGTGAAGGTGGTGAACCTGTCGCCCCAGGCCGCTGCTAACGCCATGATTGCAGGCACTGACGGCGTGGACGCCGCGATGACCTACGAGCCCTACTTGGGCGCGGTGCGGGCCAAGCCCGAGGCCGGCAAGATCATCGCCACCACGCTGGACTACCCGATGGTGATGGACACCTTCGGCTGCACGCCGAAATTCCTGGCCGACAACCCGAAAGCCGCGCAGGGCCTGGCGAATGCCTATTTCGATGCGTTGGAACTCATCAAGGCCGAGCCCAAAAAGAGCTTCGAAGTGATGGGCGCCGATGTCAAACAAAGCGCCGAAGCCTTTGAGAAGAGCCAGGCTTACCTGCGCTGGCAAGACCGCGCCGCGAACCAGAAATTCTTTGCCGGTGAACACGCGCTGTTCAGCAAAGAAGCGGCCGACTTGTTGCTGGCAGTGGGCATCATCAAACAGCTACCCGACATGACGAAGCTGGCCGACGCGCGTTTCATCAAGTAAAAACATGCGGCCGCTCACACCCGTGGCGCCCGGCACGCGCGTGTTGTTGGGCATCAGCTTCTTCGTGCTGTTTGTGGCGGTGTGGGCGGCCGTCACGTTTGGTGGTTTGGTCAGCAAAACGTTTTTGGCCGACCCGCTGCAAATGGTGAAAAGCGGCTACACGCTGCTCACGGAAATGGGCTTCGCCAAAGACATAGCCATGACGGTGTGGCGCGTGCTGGGCGGGTTTTTGATTGCCGCCGCGTTTGCGCTGCCGCTGGGGGTGCTGATGGGCGCCTACAAGCCCATCGAAGCCTTCTTTGAACCCTTCGTCAGCTTTGCGCGTTATTTGCCCGCCAGCGCTTTCATACCGCTGCTGATCTTGTGGGTGGGCATTGGCGAGGCGCAGAAGCTTTCGGTCATCTTCATCGGCAGCTTTTTCCAGCTCGTGTTGATGATTGCCGTGACCGTGGGCAACACACGGCGCGACCTGGTGGAAGCCGCTTACACGCTGGGCAGCAGCGACAGCAGCCTCGTCAAACGGGTGCTGATACCGGGCGCTGCGCCCGAGATCGCCGAGACCCTGCGTATGGTTCTGGGCTGGGCCTGGACTTACGTCATCGTGGCCGAACTCATAGGTGCCTCCAGTGGCATCGGCCACATGATCACCGACAGCCAGGCGCTGCTGGCCACCGACCAGATCATCTTCGGCATCATCGTCATCGGCCTCATCGGTTTGGCCAGCGACCTGTTTTTCAAGTGGCTGAACCGCAGGCTGTTTCCGTGGGCACAACTGTGGCGTTAGCCGCTGGCGCAACTTGACCATGAACAGCCCATCCTTCCTGCAAGTGCGCGGTGTGGAGCGCCGTTTCGCTTCAGCTACAGGTTCGACGCTGGCCTTGCAAGCCACCGACCTGGACGTGGCGGAAAACGACTTCGTCACCATCCTCGGCCCCAGCGGCTGCGGCAAAAGCACGCTGCTGCGCATCGTCGCCGGGCTGGACGTGCAAACCGCTGGCCAGGTGCTGCTGGAAGGCCAGCGCATCAGCGGCCCGGGGGCCGACCGCGGCATGGTGTTCCAGAGCTACACGCTGTTTCCGTGGCTCACGGTGCTGGATAACGTGTGTTTCGGCCTGCGTGAACGCGGCCTGCCGCGGGCCCAGCAGCTGGAAGTGGCGCACGGTTTTCTGGCCAAGGTGGGGCTGAAGGG